>JAFGIH010000206.1 GCA_016929985.1 Thermoleophilia bacterium
GGCAGGAAGACCGGCTACTGCAAGGGCAAAGGCGGCTCGATGCACATCGCCGACTTCAGCATCGGCATGCTGGGTGCGGACGGCATCGTGGCGGCCGGACTGCCCATCGCCACGGGAGCGGCGCTGGCCGCCAAGCTGGAGAGCGAGGGGAACGTCGCCGCCGTCTTCTTCGGCGACGGGGCCTGCCAGGAGGGCGAGTTCCACGAGGCGCTCAACCTGGCCGGCATCTGGAAGCTCCCCCTTCTGTTCGTGTGCGAGAACAACCACTACGGCGTGAACACGGCAGCTTCCTACTCGCTTGCCGCGGGGGACATCACAAGGATGCCCGAGGCTTATCACATCCCAAACAGGGTGGTCCATGGAAACGACGTGGAGGCCGTCTACGAGGCGGCCGGCGAGGCCATCGAGATGCTCCGCCGGGGCCAGGGCCCCTACTTCCTGGAATGCGAGACGTACCGCTGGCACAAGCACTTCCTTTCCGACGCACTGGAAGACCTCCGTCCCCGCGAGGAACTCGACGCCTGGGCCAAGCGGTGCCCGGTGATGGCGTACGAAGCCAAGCTGCTGAAACAGGGCGCGCTCACCCGCGCCGACATCGAACGCATCGACGGCGAGATCCTCGACCGGGTCGAGCAGGCCTATCAGTTCGCCCTCGACAGCCCGTACCCAGCGCCCGAGGACGCCCTGGAGGACATCTACTCGTCATGAGGACGATCGCACTATGAGGACGATCACCTACGACCAAGCGGCCAACGAAGCCATCCAGGAGGAGTTCCGCAGAGATCCGCGGACGGTCCACCTGTCCACAGACCTCGCCGCCGATCTGCAAGAGGAGTTCGGCGCCGAACGCATCCGGGTCACGCCCATCGCCGAGAACAGCTTCGTCGGAGCGGCCATAGGCCTGGCGGGATCGGGGTTCCGGACCGTGGCGAACGTCCGCATGGCCACCTTCGGCTTCGTGGCCATGGACCAGTTCATCAACCACGCCGCCAAGATCACCTACATGTTCGGCGGCCAGGCCAGATTCCCCATCCTCTATCGCATGACGGTGGGAGCCGGCATCTCCGGCGCGGCAGAGCACTCGGTCAGCCCCTACCCCATGTACATGAACGCGCCCGGACTCAAGATCATCCTGCCGGCCACGCCGTACGACGTGAAGGGCCTTCTCAAGACCGCTCTGCGCGACAACAACCCGGTGGTCTCGTTCGAGCACGTGGGGTTGGGCGGGATGGTGGGTGAGGTCCCGGAGGAGGAGTACTTCGTGCCTTTCGGCCAGGCGATCGTCCGGCGTGAGGGCGCCGATGTGACCGTCGTCGCGCTTGCGAAGATGGTCCACGAGGCCCTAGCGGCCGCGGAGGAGCTCGCGGGCGCGGGCATCTCGGTGGAGGTGGTCGACCCGCGGACGCTCGTCCCCCTGGACATGGCCGCCATCCTGGAGTCGGTGCGGAAGACCGGCCGCCTCGTCGTGGTGGACGAGGCCTGCCAGACCTGTGGCGCCGCCGCCGAGATCGTCGCCCTGGCGACCTGCGACCCCGCCACCTTCACCGCGCTCGAGGCCGCGCCCGCCCGGGTCTGCGGACTGGACGTGCCGATCCCCTTCAGCCCGCCCATGGAGCAGTTCGCCGTGCCCGACAAGGCCAAGATCGTCGCAGCCGTGCAGGGCGTGATGGGCGCCGCTCCGCGGCCCTAGCTGGCTCGACGGTCCTGGCAAGCTGCGGCGGCACGGCCTGCCGCCGGGCTACTCGGCGTCCGGGTCCCATCTGAAAACACCGGCCGAACAGTACGCGTAGAGGGTGCCCTTCACTGGGTCCATCACCACTTGCCAGTCAACCTCCGAAGCCATCTCGCCGATGATGCTCTCCCAACTGTCTCCCCCGTCGGTGGAGTGATAGAGCCCCCGCACGACGCGCTCGTCGAAGACCTCATAGGTGTCCGCATAGAGCGTGCCGGGGGAGGCCGGGTCGAACAGCAGCCGGCAGTTCCCGCCTGTCGGACCGGCCGGGTCAGCGTCATGCCACGTGGCGCCTCCATCGTCCGACCGCGACATCGCCCACTTCTCGACAGAGCCGTCCCCGCCGACCGCGTACAGCACTGACGGAGTACGCGAGGCATCCACAAACATCTTAACCCAGTAGACCTCGCTACTCTCCGCCGGGGAGATGGTGGTCCAGGTGGCGCCAGAGTCCGCTGACTTGCGCAGTAGGAGTCCCGTGGTCTGGCCGTCCTCGGCCAACAGCCCCGCTCCGTACAACACCGAGGGGTCGTTTGGGTCGGGTACGAGGGAATAGGGAGAGTCGGGAAGTGCGCTCCAGGTCTGGCCACCGTCCGTCGACCGCACGATCGGGTCACTGTAGCTCTGGACGAAGACGATGTCGGGATCGGCCGCGGAGACCAGGATCACCTTGTAGTCAAAGCCATTGCCGGCATACTCCGGGTTGACCGGTGGCAGTCCTTCGGGGTCGAGATGCGTCCACTCCCCGCCGCCGTCTTCGCTGCGGAGCAGCCCATCACGCGTCCACGCATATAGGGTCGACGGAGAGGATGGGGCGACGACCAGGGAGCCGCTCTCCCACGACCATGACGCGCCGGATCCTTCGTCGGAGTACTGCATCTGCAGCACCATCGCCGCACCTGCGAGGATCGGGTGCCAGGTGGCACCGCCGTCGGTCGACTTCCACATCTCCCTGGGGGTGAGCGCGTACAGCGTCGACGAACTGTCCGGCGCGACGAGCAGGCTCGTGACCTCCGTACAGTTGAGGCCGTGGCTCTTCCTCTCCCAGCTCCTGCCGCCATTCGTGGACCTGTAGAGGCCCTCCTGCGTTCCCGCGTAGATGACCGCGGGATCGCTCGGATCGGCAACGGCCAGTTCCGCAACGCGCTCCGTGCCGTCAGCGGAGTCCACGATGATCAGAGGACCTTGACGCCGGTCCGTTCCCAGCAAACTGTGGACATCGTCGGGGGAAACGGCGCCAAAGGTCGCCTGTATATCATCCGCTTCGCCTTCGTCGGTCTGAGCCCAGGTCTCTCCCCCGTCGGTCGACCGCAGCCAACCGGATTCCTGGAAGACGTACGCAGTAGATGGAATGGTGCTGGTATCGAACTGGGCGTAGGGCTGCTCTACGCCCCCATTTAGGCCTCCATTGTTCTGTTCCCAGTCACGCCGGATGGTCTCGCCGAGGACCGTCGAGCTTAGGTCCTTCCAGGTGTGCCCTCCATCGTTTGATCTCCACATCGCGGGAGCGGCCCCACCCCATCGCCCCACCCACGAAGCGTAGACGTGTTCTGGAGCCCCGGGGTCGAGGGAGACGAAGTACCGCCCGGCACCTTTCGTGAACACCTGGCTCCAGCTCTCTGCCCCATCGGTGGACTTGTAGACTCCCTCTCCCGTCCCGGCGTAGACGACCGAAAGGTCAGACGGATCGACGACTATCGAATAGACGGGCCCCCCATCCCAGGTCAGCGGCAGCCGCTCCCATTTTCCAGGGTCTGCGGCGCTGCCCGCCGGGGCGCCCATCCCCGCAGGATCGTCGCCGATCACAAGCACCTGACTGCCGCGCGCCTGCAGGGCGGCCATCGTGCCCCCGACCGCCACGGCCGCCAGCAGCACCACTGCCAGCGCCGCGAAGACCACGGTGCGCGTGCGGATGGCCCTCATCCGGCCGAGAAAGCCCGCGTGGCCCGTACCCAGGGCGGCGCCGCCCGTGCGCGCCGCGGCCGCCCGCGCCTCGATACTGGCCCATACTCCGGCCGGATCCACCCGGCCTGCGAGGCGTCCCAGTCGTTCTCTCAGTTCTTGGTCTTCACTCATTGTCGGCCTCCTCCAGCGCTCGTCTGAGTGACTGGAGAGCGCGGTGCAAATGCCGGTCGACCGTGCCCTCCGAGATATGCATGACCTCCGCCGTCTCCCGGGCGGTGAGACCGCCCACGTAGTGCAGAGCGATGACGGTGCGTTGTTTGAGCGGCAGGCTCCTCAGAAGTCCCCAGAGCTCCCTGTCGGCGGCCAGAGCCCCATCAGGCGATGGGCGCTCCTGCTGTAGACGCGTCAGAAGCGACGCCCGACGCAGGAGAGAGCGTTGATGGTCGCGGATCCTGTTCACCGCGACCCTCCGGACCCACCCGGCGGGATCTTCATACGCCGAGACCTTATCCCATCGCGTTACGAGCCGGATGAAGGCTTCCTGGACGGCGTCGGCCGCCGCTTCTCTCTCCCCGGCCACGATGGTGAGCGCTCTGACCAAACGCGCGTATTCGCACTCGAAGACGTCCTCGGGGCACGCGTACCGGGGGCGCGCACCATCGGAGCTTATGACATCGCCCATAGACCAGTCGTTCAAGCCGGCTACCCCCCTGTTGGCCGAGAACGTCGCGTCTTTCGCGTGCACCATCGCGACTCTCCCATTGTCGCCGATTCTGGATAGACACGTTCGAGGGAGCAGGATCCTTGACACAAGGCTGCAGCAGTAGGACGCGATCCAGAGCTTCCAGCACACTTCCGCGACCCCTCGTCAAGGCAGGAAGCGGCCCATGGAACCAGTATTAGAAAAGGATGATGGTTCGCGCGTCACACGAGCAGAAAGGGCGGAAGATGAGCGGGTGTCACTTGAGACGGATGGGGATCTCCACGGTGGTCGCGTTGCTGACGATCATCTTTCTTTTGACCGGCCTGCTGCTGGCCCTTCCCGGGTCCGGCGACGCGTCGGCGGCGACGGCTCCCGAGGTGGTGTCTGTCTCCCCGGCCGATGGCGCCGATGACTGTCCCATCGGCCAGACCTTCTCCGTGACCTTCGACCAAGACATGAACCCGGGGACCCTTTCCTGCACCACGCTCTACATCAAGGCCGCGAGTGGTTTCGCGCTCGAAAGCACAGTCTCCTACGACGGGGCGACCAGAACAGCCACGCTGGTCCCCAAGGCCAAGCTGGTCGCGGGTACCGACTATTACGTGACGCTCACAGTGAACGTAAGGAGCGCTGAAGGCCTGAGCGTACAGGGCGCTCCCAAGACCTGGTACTTCCGCACCCTGGCTGCCGTGTCTCCTCGCGTGGTAAACAAGACCCCGTTGAACGGCTCCGTGAACTGCCCGCTCAGCCAGGTCATGACCATCACATTCGACTCCCAGATGGACCCTACCAAGTTCACGCAGCACTCCTTCTACTTCGCCAAACGAGGCGGCTTCCCGCTTCCGGCGACTATCGCATATGACCCGGCGACCCTCACCGCCACGCTGACACCCAGCCAGCCCTTGGAAGAAGCATCGACCTATGACGTCAGCCTCATCGGCACCGCCGCGGGCATCAACGGCCTGCTGGTATATGGAGCGCCGATCGTATGGAGTTTCACCACGATCCTGGCGCAGCCCGTAGGAGTGGAATCCAAGACACCCGCCGACGGCGCCCAAGACCAGGCGCCCGACGTCATCCCGACCATCACGTTCGACGGTGACGTGAACAAGAGCACCATCACCGCGGACA
>JAFGIH010000207.1 GCA_016929985.1 Thermoleophilia bacterium
ACCCACTACTCTGTCGCCCCCCCGAAAAGCCAATCGTTGCCCGTCAGGGGAGAAGCTGGGCATGTGTCCGCTGTCTGTGATCATCCGGACAGCGCCGCCCAGTGCGGGTACGAGGAAGACCCCACCGCCGTCCCTGTCCGATCGGAATGCGATCTGACTGCTATCTGGCGAAAACGCCGGCTCGAAGTCGTCCATGCCATGAGTGGTCAGTCGGATCGGTTGCCCCCCCGAAATCTGCTGGACCCACAGGTCGAGATCACCGTTACCAGCCCGATCCGAGGCGTAGGCGACTAATGTGCCGTCAGGAGATATCGTAGGCTGGAAGGTCAAACCGGAGTCCGCTGTGACGCGTCTGAGGTCGAACCTGGGTTGCGCTCGCTGAGTCGCCCGGCTTCCGAGCCATGCTCCCAGAATCGACACGGCGCCGACGAGAATGGCAGCCGCCACCCAAACGACGGGGCGCCGCGGTTTTTGCAGCCCCCGCCCGTCTTGACTAGCTCGGCCGGCTTGGCCCTCCCTGTGTAAGTACTCAAGGGAGATTCTCACGTCCGCCATGGACTGCCACCGTTGGCGCCGGTCCTTTTGCAGGCAGTGGTGGATGATCCTCTCTAACTCACTCGGAACACCCTTTCCGAACTCATGCACCGGCTTAGGGTCCTTGTTGATGACAGCCGCCAAAGTGGACATCATCGTGCTTCCCAGGAATGGCTGCGTGCCGGTCACCATTTGATACAGCACGCACCCGAAGCTGAAGATGTCCGACCGGGCATCGAGTTTCTGCCCCTGGGCCTGTTCGGGAGACATGTAGCTGACCGTGCCGAGGATGGCGCCCTCTTCGGTGCTTGAGCCACCGGGGACCTTCACCGTGCTGGTAGCTTCGTCTTCGCCTGCGGATGCGATCGCGGTGAGCTTGGCGAGGCCGAAGTCGAGCACCTTGACCAGGCCCTTCTCGGTCACCATGACGTTGCCGGGCTTGACGTCGCGGTGCACGATGCCGGCTTCGTGGGCCGCAGCCAGCGCGTCGGCAACCTGGGCGGCATGCTTCAGAGCGTCGCTGAGGCGCATCCCCTTGGGCGGGATCAGCTCATCGAGCGGGGTGCCCTCGATGAACTCCATCACGATGAAGTCAACGCCTTCCTGCTGCCCCACGTCGTACACGGTGACGATGTTGGGGTGGTTCAGGGCGGAGGCGGATTTGGCTTCCTGGACGAAGCGCCGCTGTCGGTCGGGATCGGCGACCTTCACGGGAGGCAGCACCTTGATGGCGACATACCGGTCGAGGTGCGTGTCGCGGGCTTTGTAGACGACGCCCATCCCGCCCTCGCCGATCTTGCTGGTGATCTCGTAGTGTGCGATGGTTTGGCCGGTCATTCTCCACGTCCCAGAGGAGAGTGTTTACTGAGTGTAGCACTATTGACTCCCGGTGGCATTGAGCTGACGAGTTCAGATAACCACTGGCAAATCAAGAGCTTCGACTCGTCAAGGCCGCGATTTCGTCCGAAATGTCTGCCTTGACGCTACCCCGGGCGGTTCTTCCGACTGAGGTGATTGAACCAACGGACGCCAGGCTCTCTCCTGTGGTCATCGTTGCTTCAGGGTCTCCTTGGAACACCCCGAGCGGCATTCCTGCGTGCACCTTTGCCAGGAAGCAGTGGCTATCTGCACGGGTGCGCAAGGCGCTTGGCTGCGATGACGGAACGGTAGCAGTCCACCATGCGCCGGGTCATCACGGCGATGTCCCGTTGTTGTTCGACCGCGCGGCGGGCTCGCTCGGCCATCCGGCGTGCATCATCAGGTTGGTCGAACAATAGCAAGACCCTGCGGGCGAACTCAGCCGGGTCGTCGGCGAGGGCGCAGAGTTCGCCGTCAACTGCCGTGAGGCCTTCGGCGCCGAGAGTCGTCGACACGACGGGGATACCGGAGGCAAAGGCTTCCAGCAGTTTCACGCGGATGCCAGAGCCGGTGAGAACGGGACAGACGAACACCTGGTAGCGGGCCAGAGGTTCACGAATGTCCTCGACGAATCCGCGGAGCTCGATCGAGTCCGGGTACGGGAGCGAGTAGCGTGTCGGCGGATCGTTGCCGACCACGACAAGGCGGACCCCGGGCCTCTCTTCCAGAATGCGGGGCAGGACTGAGCGGACGAACCAAGTGAGCGCATCCTGGTTGGGCTGGTGCCGAAATGAGCCGATGAAGAGCATGGTGTCCGGCTCGCGCGGCCCAGACTGAAACGGGTACTTGGAGACGTTGATGCCGGCGCGGTGGCCGGCTTCGAGGCGGCCCTTGAGAGTCGGCAGGAAGCCGGCCAGGAAGTCGGCATTCTCCGCGTGACAGACCTGCACACGATCGAACCGCGGCAGCGCGCGGAGCTCGTAGCGCAGGGCCCGCATGTACTCGTAGGCACCCTGAAAGCGGCGCGCGGCCCCGCTTGCCCGGCGGAAGCCGCGGCCGACGGACTGGAAGTAAACATCATGCTCGAAGAGAACGGAGGCGAGACAGCGATAGTCCTCGCCGTACTGCGCCATCGGGAGGTAGTCAAGCTGGATGACGTCCACCTCGTGGAGGAAGACCTCCCGATGGATGAGCCAGCGCAGGTCGTCACTGTCGAACTCCCGCACGGCGTGCGGAACGATCGAGCCCGGGGTGTGGGGACGGCCCTCGAGCCGGAGCACAAACTCCGCCGAGCCACAGCGGGCGGCGAGAGAGTCGTGGGCGTTTCGCTCCCCGGGCTTGTCGATCATCACGACGAGGTGGAGTGAGACGAGCTCCACGAGCTGGTCGCAGGTCTGCTGCATGAAGACACCACCGCCGTGAACGGGGGGGCAGATGGGATATGGCGAGACGAACAAGACGCTCAGCGTGTCGGGTTCGGCAGGCATCGGGTGGAAGCGATCCCGGTAGTAGCCGGCCATCGGGCGGCGGAACGCTTCCGTGTCGTCGATCACGGACAGGGAACGGGCACGCCAACGGGAGAGCAGCGCTCGCGGCAGTTGGAGCAGGGCTCGCCACATGCCGGAAAGGTTCGATCGCTCGGGGGAGTCGCCGAACACCGCGCTCACCAGCGAGTCCCCAAAGGTGTGGACGAAGTGGCCCGCCAGGCGGCGCCAGCCGTGGATGTTCTTCCAGGTGAACAGAAGGAAATTCTTCTTGAGGACGGCCTGGATCTGTCGGTCGGTGAATCGGCGGCCTATGGTGCCGCGGTGTTCGTGATAGACGCGGCTGCGCGGCTGATAGAGCGCCTTCCAGCCCCGCTTCCAGGCCATGTAGCCCAGATCGGTGTCCTCCATGTAGAACGGGGCGAGGAGGGGGTCGAATCCGCCGAGTTCGAGGAATTTGTGGCGGTCGTACGCAGTGGAGCCGCCGCCTCCGTAGAAGCACGGAAAGAGGCGGTCGACCTTGTCGTCGAGACGATGGCGAACGCGGATGGAGCCCGACTCCCACCAGGCTTGCGTGAGACCTGTCTCTTCGCGGACCTTTCGGGGGTCAGAGAAGAAGATCTGGCAGGACACCGAGAAGACGGACTCGTCGGAGAAGCCCTCAAGCAAGGGAGCGAGGAAGCCTTCCTCCACCCGCATGTCGTTGTTCAACAGGACGACGATGTCGTTCGTCGCTGCGCGGAACCCCGCGTTCGAGCCACCGCCGAAGCCGAGGTTCTCATCGAGTGCGAGCAGCCGGACGGTGGGGAACTGCTCGCGCAGGAGGTCCGCGCTGCCGTCGGTTGAGCCGTTGTCCACGACGATGATCTCGTTCGACGGATTCCCCGACATGGCCCTGACTACAGAGGGCAGGTGCGTCGACAGGAGGTCGCTCCCATTCCAGTTCGGGATCACCACGGAGGCCGCGGAAGTTGATGGGCGACGGCTCTTGAGGAGACGTTCTGGTCTCCCGGCCAGGAGATAGAGCAGATCCAGGACGGCAAGAGCCAGAGCCGGGAGCGCGGTCATCAGGGGGGAGATCAGCAGCAGCGGCAGGTCGCGCAGCAGCCGGGCGATGCGCTTCATACTACGTCTGTCGTAGATCCGGGGCGACGCGGATCGTTCGACCGAACCTCACCCAGCGGGAGGTTTCCATCCGGGCGAGCTTGGATTCGAGGTCACGCACCTGTCGGTCGAGGTCCTGAGCCCAAGCGGTTCGCTCCTCAACGGTTTTCTCGGTCTGATGCAGCGCTTCAACGGCTTCGGCGAGCTCGTGAATCTTGGCGTCGAGCTCCGCACGGACTTCTCGGCCCCAGCGAGCGTTAGCCTCCTTCTCTTGCTCCACCTCGATTGCCCACGCGGCGCGTTCGGCGAGTTCCTTGTTGAGGCCGTCGACCTTCTGGCGGGCCTGCTCGAGCTCGGTGTTGAGCTTCGCGGCCCATTCGTTTCTCTCCTCCAGCTCCACCTTGAGCTTGCGGAACTCTTCCACGAGGGTGTGGTGCTGCTCGCGGGACTCGTCCAGCCACTGGTTCTTGGTGCGGAGCTCGTCTTCGAGCAGGAGTATGTGTTGATCGCGTTCGCGCAGTACATTCGCCGCAGAGGGCACGTGGACGAACGTTGGAGAGCCCGTTTGGGGTACCGCGGCGCAGACGGCGATGAAGAAGTTGGAAGCATCCGGGTCCGCCGTCGCCGAATCCACCCTGACTTCGGCGCCCGATGATGGCCCGACCGGCTGGAAGGTGATGCTGGGGCCGTGGTTCTGCACGAACAGAGACACGTGGGCGAACCGGCTACCCAGCTCCTGGCGGAATTCCTCGAAGGAGAACTCGTGCTCGTGGAAAGGATTTGGCCCGGAGAGCCGGCGGGACTCCGCATAGTAGAGCTTGTTCGGCGTGGAGACGATGAACTGGCCCTCCGGGACCAGGACTCTCCTGACTTCGTCGAGGAGAGCGCCCCAGTCGGCGAGGTGTTCGATGATCTCGAAGGCTACGACCAGGTCAAAGGCGTTGTCACGGAGGGGCACTTGGCGGGCGTCCGCGCGTAGCCACATGAGGTTCGCGAAGGTGAAGTGGGCGGCGGCGTAGCCGAGCGCTTCGGCAGAGGGGTCCAAACCGACGACCGATGCGGCCGAGCGACTGAGTTCGGCCGACCCGTAGCCGGCGCCACAGCCGAGATCGAGGACTCGCTTGCGACGGCAGAGTCTCCCGGCGAAAAGATAGCGCGAGACGTGTTCGTTCCAGAGATCAGGGTCCACTTCTCCCGGTATCACGCGCTCGCCAGTGAACTCAGACACGTTCGGCCTCCTGTGCCGCCCGCGGTTCGCCGATCTTGCTGTTGAGCTTCACACGGCAGGGCAGGTGGATGTAGCCGTAGACAGGACCACTACCATGGCCCATCTGCAGCGTGATGGCGTTGTCGATCCAATCGCACGTCGAGTAGGCGACCAGGGTGCCGTCGGCGACGGCTGGCGAGAACGAAAAGTGTGACGGGTACAGCATGGGCAGGTCCACATGGAAGTCCACCGTATACATGTCGCCAGCGTCCATTGGGGGCAGATCGAGGCCGTCACGTGTGCTGTTGGTGCCGGCTACATCGACGCCAAGGTGATTCCGGAGCATGAAACCGACGTTCGGCCGGGCAAGAGGTTCCTTGGCCCGGACGCTGATGCGCACGACGATGCGCGATTCGGGTTCGAGCAGTTGGAGCGGCCGGCCCGACGTATCGAGCACCGCGATACCGAGGATCTCGGCGCGCCCGTCGCCGTGGCGGTAGTCGATGTTCGGGATCCGGGTGACGACTTCCGGGGGCGGCCGGTGATGCTCGACGGCCGGCGCCGGGCTATCCTGCTTCAACCGCAGGTATGCGGAGTCCTTGTCCGCCATTGCCGCCAAGTACTTTGCGACCACGGATTCGGTGGCGCCAATGTCTCGAATGGAGCCGCCATCGAGCCAGAGTGTGCGGTCGCCGAGCACCTTGACGTCGCCCATGGAGTGGGACACGAAGAGAATCGT
>JAFGIH010000208.1 GCA_016929985.1 Thermoleophilia bacterium
CTCACCGAGCTCATGATCGCCCACGGAATCCCCTATGTAGCTCAAGCGTCGCCACACGACCCCCGTGACCTGGTACGCAAGGCGGCGAAGGCTCTGGCCACCGACGGTCCCACGTTCCTCAACGTCCTCTCCCCCTGCCCGCGCGGTTGGCGCTCCGACGGAGCCGAGAGCATCGACCTCGCCCGCGAAGCGGCGAACACCTGCTTCTGGCCGTTGTTCGAATATGAAGACGGAGAGTACCGGCTCACCTACCGTCCCCACCACAAGCTGCCGCTGGTCCCGTGGCTCAAGCGCCAGGGCCGCTTCGCCCACCTGTTCCGTCCGGGCTTTGAAGATGAGCTGGCCCGCATCGAAGCCTGGGTGGACAGCGAGTGGGACAAGCTGCTGCGCAAGTGCGGCGAGCTCAGCGAGGCGGAGTGGCAGGCACATCTACGGGAAGATGGCTGTCTGCTGCGCTGAGCGGAGGGCGCGATGGCCGACATAGAGATACGCGCCCCTCGGGAAGAGGAATTCCCTGCACTCATCAGAGTGAGCTGCCTGGCCTTCGGCGAGGAGCCGGCGCCGGAGGACGAGGAGCAGTATCGCCGGTCGTTCCCGTTCGGCCGCGCGCTCTCGGCCTATGAGGGCGGCAACATGGTGGCCACCTCCACCGTGCTCACCCAGGAGCTCACCCTGCCCGGCGGACGGACCCTGCCCATGGGAGGCGTCACGTGGATCGCCACCCTGCCCACCCATCGCCGTCGCGGCATACTGACCCGGCTCATGGCCGCGCAGTCCGCCGACATGCTGGCCCGGGGCGATGCGCTGTCGGGTCTGATAGCCTCTGAAGGCACCATCTACCGCCCGTTCGGGTACGGCCCCGCCACCCACATCATGAGCTTCGCCGTCGAACGTCCCTACGCGTCGTTCGCGTCGCCGGTGGATGATCCCGGCGGGATCTCCCTGCTGGATGACGAGGAAGCCGCGGCCGAGTTGCCGGCCCTCTATGATCGCCTGCGGCTTCTGCAGCCCGGGGCCGTGAGCCGTCCGGCCGACTGGTGGCCCCATTACCTGCACGATCCCGCGTACGAACGGGAAGGCGCCACCAAGATGTATCACGCGCTGCACCGCACGGCAGACGGCACCCCCGATGGATACGTGAGCTACCGCATCAAGGGAGCCTGGTCCGCCTCGTCCAATCCCCTGAACGAGACACAGGTGGTCGAAGTGCAGGCGGCCGATCCGGATGTGTACAAGATCTTGTGGGATTACGTTCTCAAAACCGATCTATCTCACAAGACATCCTGCCGGCAGGGACGCGTGGATGAGCCGCTGCGTTGGCTGCTCAAAGACCCGCGCCGCTTCGAGGTGACCGGTCTCGTGGACTACCTGCATCTGCGGCTGTTGGATGTCCCCCGCGCCCTGGCCGCACGCGAGTACGGGGCTGCCGGAGAGCTGGTCTTGGAGGTGGGCGAGACCTTCCCGGCGCCCAAGCGTGCCCACTACCGGCTGCGCGCCGAGGCACATTCTGGAGCCGAGTGTGACGTCACTTCCCGCGAGCCCGACCTCGAGCTCCGGATTGACTACCTGGCCGCGGCCTTTCTGGGAGGGGTTTCGTTCACCACGCTGGCTACCGCAGGCCGGGTGATGGAGCTGACACCAGGCGCTGTAGCGCGGGCGGACGCCGTGTTCGCCACCGCAACGGCCCCCTTCTGCTCCACCATGTTCTGAACCGGACGCCGCACTGGCTCCGGCGATCACCGCCTAGCGCTCGTACTCTTCGGTCGCGTCCAGGGAGCGTTCCCGCTTGAGCCGGCTGCGTCGCCGCTTGGCCTCGAGCCGCTTGCGGTCGACCCACTCCGGCGCCTGCACCGGCACGCGCTCCGGCGCAGGGGTCAGGCCTTCGCGCACGAGACGGGCGAAGCGCTCCACCACCGCCTCTCGATTGGCCAGTTGGGTGCGATGACGCTGCGAGACCACCCGGAGCACACCCTCGCGGTTGATACGGCCGGACAGACGGTCGCGCAGCAGCTCACGCTGCTGCGCCGACAGTGCGGTCGACTTGCCCACGTCGAAGAGCAGGGTCACCCGAGTGCTGACTTTGTTCACGTTCTGCCCGCCGGGACCCCCACTGCGCGAGGTAGTGAAGGTGAGCTCCTCGTCGGGGATTTCCAGATCGTCCAGCACGCGCACCATGACCTCACCGACCCACTGCGCCCAATGAGGAGACCAGCGCCGCGGTGAGCTCGGAGACGGACCCCAGGACCACCGCCCCCGCGGCCAGTACCGCCGGCGGTGGGGGGAAACCTGCATTTGGGACCGCGATGACAACCAGGCCGGCGGCCGCGGCCGCCTGTATGCCGCTTGATGAGTCCTCCACGGCGGCGGCCCGCTCCGGCCGCGCCCCTAGCCGGGCGCAAGCCTCAAGGTATACGTGAGGCTCAGGCTTTCCCTTCTCCACGTCGTCGGATGAGACTACCGCCGCGAAGTAGCGGCGCAGATCCGCCAGCTCGAGCACGTATTCGATGAGTTCCAAGGGCGAGGATGAAGCCACCCCCAACTTGTATGCACCTACGAGCGACGTGATGACCTCCCGCGCCCCCGGGATGAGCGGCAGGTGTTGCGCATAGCTGCGCCGCAGAGCCTCGACGACACCTGCGTAGATCTCCTCGACGGGCAGGTCCACCCCGCTCTGCTCCCGCATCCAGGTGGCCCACTGCAGGGAATTCGCCCCCATCACGGCGGGCTGGTCGTATTCCCGGTCCCAGTGGCCCCCATGCGCGACCGCGAAATCGTGGCGGGCGGCGTTCCACACCTCCTCGGTGTCGATCACCACCCCGTCCAGATCGAATACGACCGTATCGATACTCATGATGACGAATCGACGGTCACGACGTCGCCGGGCGGGCCAGAGTGACCTGGCGGGCCCCCAGAGCCGCGTAGTCTGAAGGATTGCAGGTGAGCACGATGACCTGCAGCCCCCGCACAGCGGCGAGATCGAGCATGCGCTGCAGGGTGTTCACGCGCTCCGGGTCGGAGTAGGCGAAGGCGTCGTCAAAGACCACCGGGAGGGTACCGTCGTGCTCGGCGGCGAGTAGTTCAGCGATAGCCAGCCGCACGGCGCCCGCCACCTGCTCTCGGGCCCCCCAGCTCAGCTCTTCGAACGAGAACGCCCCCTCCCCGGCGGAGCGGGCCA
>JAFGIH010000209.1 GCA_016929985.1 Thermoleophilia bacterium
CGACGACGTCCAGTCCTTCTCGAGCGGCAGCCAAGACGAGCTGCGTGGCCTCGGCCTTGGTCTTGGCGTATGGGCCACGGACACTGTCGGGGTCGAGCGCACATGACTCATCCAACGGAGTCCCGCGCGGCGGTTCGACCAGCGCGTGGACGGAGCTGGCGTAGACCAAACGACCCACGCCCGCCTCCCGGCAGGCAGTCAGCACGTTTCGGGTGCCCTCCACGTTCACCGGGCGCAGCCGCTCCAGCCCCCGTGGCTCGATCGAGACGACCCCCGCCACGTGATAGACCACCGCGGCTCCCCGAAACGCCGTCAGAAGGGATCCGTAGTCGAGGACGTCGGCCTGCACGGTCTCCACGTCGAGGTCGCACAGAGAGACGTTGCGTCCACTGAGCCCGGTCACGGCGCGCACGCCCGTCATCCCCTGGGCCATCAAGCTCCGCACGAGCGCGTTGCCCAGATGGCCGGTTGCTCCGGTCACCACCTGCATGCAGTCCTCCATGGGTCGATCAGTAGGAGCCGGTCGCTGCCGCTGTTCTCGCCCACCGTCTCGCCCATCATACAGAGGTCCATGCTATGCGCGGTGAGGGCTGTCGTCCTCGGTTGGCTCCTGCGGTCTCCACAGCTACAATGCCGGAGTGGGCCCAGAATACGTCGCCGCTTGGGCGGGGAGTAGAGATTGGTACCCCTGGCTACATTTCTGATTCTCGTCTTGGTCTCGATCCTTGTCACGCGCGTCGCCGCCGTTGCCCTGATCCATACGGGGTTGACGAAGGAGTCGGCGAGGTTCCAAGCGCGTTCGGCGTTCACCGGGACCGGATTTACCACCAAAGAGTCGGAGATGGTCGTCAACCATCCGGTGCGGCGCAGGATCGTGATGGTGCTCATCTTGCTGGGCAATGCCGGCTTGGTGACTGCCATCTCCACGTTCATCCTGACCTTTGTCCAGGGCGGTGATTCGTCGCGGCCGGTGATCCGGCTGGCCGTTCTTGCCGGCGGTCTCTTGGTGCTGTGGGGCTTCGCCTCGAGCAAGTGGGTCGACCGCTGGCTCTCCCGGATCATAGACCGCCTGCTCAGGCGCTACACGGAGTTGAATGTCACCGATTACGCCAGTCTTCTCCACCTCGCCGGGGACTACCGCCTGGCGGAGTTGAAGGTCACCGATGATGACTGGCTTGCCGGCAAGACCTTGGCTGAGACCAAACTCCGGGACGAGGGGATCAATGTCCTCGGCGTGGAGAGGCCGGACGGCACCTACGTCGGCAGCCCGCGCGGTCACACAGGCTTGGCCGAGGGTGACGTGGTGATCGTCTATGGGAGCATCGACGCCATCAAGAAGCTGGACATGCGCAAGAAGGGAGCGCCGGGCGACACGGAGCACCAGCAGGCAGTCCAGGGGCAGCAGACGGTGCTGGAGAGAGAAGCCCGTGAGGAACCCGAAAGCCCTGAAGCTGGTAAGGAACGGCCGCAAGACGGTTGACGGCGGTGTCGCGGGCGCGATGCGCCCCCCGGTGAGCATCTACCTCGCGCCCCGCTTCGTTCGGGCTCAGTCGCTCTCGTCGGTCTCTGTGGTCTCGGCTCCTCCGGACTCAGTGGAACCCTCCCCCGCATACCCCATGTTGGCCGACACCTCGGCGGCCGTCTGCTTGAGGTCGCGTACGGCGGTCTCGACGAAGTCCTGGTCGCGCTCCCGGGTGGACGGGAAGCCCATGGCCACGGCGCCCACCACCTCACCGCCCGAGTCGAGGATCGGAGCCGCGATGCCCATCAGCCCCTCTACCACCTCGTTCACCTCGATCGCGTATCCCCGTTCCCTGATCAGCGGCAGTCGCTCCAGCAGTTGCTCCCGGTCCGTCATGGAGTAGGGGGTGTAGCGCTCGAGGGGGTACCGGTCCAGGAAATCCTCGACGGCCTCAGGAGTGAAAGTCGCCAGTACGACGTGGCCGATGGGCCCGTAGGTGAGGGGACGGGCCGTGCCGACCTCACCCGGCAAAGGCACCATGGCGAAGCCGTCGCCGACGCCTTGGCGCTTGTCTAGTATGAGGGAGTAGTCGCCGCTCCAAGCCGCCAGGATGATCGTGGCCCCCGAGCGCTGTGCGAGTTCGGCGAGCGGTGCCTCCGCGGCTTGGCGCAGGGCGAACGACGACGAGACGATGGCCGCCATCTCCAGGAGGCGCCGTCCCAGGCGGTAGCGCCCTTTCTCGGGCGCCTGTTGCAGCAGCCCGCGCCGCTCGAGATTGGCCACCAGCCGGATGGCGGTGGAGCGGTTCAGCTTGGTGGCCTGCACTATCTCACGGATGCTGAGCTCTCTGCGGCGCAAGGTGAAGGCGTCCAGGATGTCGATGGCCTTGTCGAGGGCCTTCACCTGATAGGGCGCCGTTTGTTCGGGCTTGCGTGGGCTGGGGGTCACAGATCCTCCTGACCGGGAGTACCGCTGCCGGCTGCAGGTTCATATCGTGAACATACTCACCATACCATGAACTTCTCCTTGACACTACCCCTTGGGTGTGAACAAATGGGACCAGGCGAAGCGGATGCGGCAAGACGCCGCCCGATGCAGCGAGGCGAGCCCCGACACCACCGCGCGGCGGCACCGCGACCGATAGGAGTCAGCAGCGATGGCAGAACAAGACTACGTCCACATGCCCACGCTTGAGGAGTACTCGGAGCGGTTCAAGAACTTCTTCAAGTTCACCCGATCAGACGACGGCATCCTCGAGGTGCGGATGCATACCTTCGACGGCCCGGTGCACTGGAGCTACCAGATGCACCATGCCCTCTCCGAGCTGTGGACCGCCGTGGGGCACGACACCAAGAACGAGGTGCTCATCTTCACCTCCACCGGGGAGAAGTGGATCAACGAGGTGGATGCCTCATCGTTCAAAGATGTGGAGGAGTCCCCGGACGATGATCAGCGCTTCAACGTACAGATCTACGACACGCTGAAGGTGGTTGAGAACTTCGTCAACGACATCGAGATCCCCACCATCTGCGCCATCAACGGCCGGGGCATCCACTGGGAGATGGCCATGATGAGCGACATCACCCTCTGCACTCCCGACTTCATCCTGTAGGACGACCACTTCGTCATGAAGGGCGGCCACGTGCTGGGCGACGGCATGACCCTGGCGCTGCAGAAGATCCTTGGGATCAAGCGGGGCAACTACATGAGCATCACCAACCAGGGCATCGACGCCGAGACCTGTCTCAGGCTGGGGGCGGTCAACGAGATCGTAGAACGGGACAAGATCTTGGAACGCGCCTGGGAACTCGCCGGGCAGATCATGAAGACCAATCGTTCCACCCGGCGCCTGACTCACCATGTGACCGTGCGTCCCTGGCGCGAACTGGTGGAGCAGAACCTGCGCCAGCACGTGTACGCGGAGATGTATTCGTTCAACCTGGTCAAGTCGTCCCACGACTTC
>JAFGIH010000210.1 GCA_016929985.1 Thermoleophilia bacterium
AGCCGTGGTCTCCTCCCGCCTCCCGCAGGGTGAGTGGGCGGCTGGGGCTTATACTGGCAAGGAGACTTCGGCGACCACGACTGAGAGGGGAACGACCAGTTGAGGCGACGGCAGGCAAGGCGTCGGCGCATTCCGGTGGCGACTATCGTCGCCACTCTCATCTTGGTGGTCCAGGTGATCTCGTATTTCTTCACCGCGATCAGCTCGTTCTTCAGCCTCGGCATCGTCGGGAGTGGTATCGCCGCCCAGTTCACCGCGCGAGGTACCCTCACCGCCGCCGGCCGCGAGGTCGTGGTGTCGAGCTTCATGCTGCTCTTCGGGGTCGTGGCCCTCGGCATCTTCGTCGGATTCGTCCTCCGAAAGAGGTGGGCATGGACGGCCGGGATGACCTGGGCGGCCGTCTCGCTCGCTTTCGGCCTTCTGAACTACTTCAGAGGTGAGCCGCAGTACGTCAGCATGCTGATAGGCGTCGCCTTGATGTTGGCGCTGAACGCGGCAGTGGTCAAACGGGCCTTCTACGACGAAGAGGCCTGACGTGAACGCGCCCAACACCTGTGCCGGCAACGCGCCTCCTTCCGCGCCCGCCACTACGTCTGATCTCGAGCTTCTGCGCACCTTTGAGCCCATACTCCGTTTCACCAAGGGAGAGAGCTTCTTTCCTACCGACGTGGAAGGGTATCTCGCGCAGGCCGGTCTCTGGGTCCGCTATCCCGACGACAGCGAGAGGCTTCTGGTGGCGCGCGGAAACCTCGACGTGAACCGGCTCGCGGAGCCCAGGGAGCACCCCGCAGGGTCGGTCGAGTTCCTACGTTTCACCGAGCAGCTCGGTGTCGCCGACAGCGCGCGTGTGCTCACGGAGGTCGCGAAGCTGAGGCGCGAGGCGGGCGAGAAGTTCCACCCCGGTATCGGCCGGCTGGCGCGTGGTGGCTTCATCCCCCGCATCTTCGACGCGGTCTACACGCTGTTGCTCCTGACGAGGGGCCGCATCCCCAGTATCGTGGCCGGGGCGGCAAAGCTCCAGTATCAGTCGACCCTGGATAGAGACGAGAAGTACGTCTACTACGGCAGAGTGGTCCGACAGGCCGGATGGACCGTACTCCAGTACTGGTTCTTCTACTCCTACAACAGCTGGCGTTCCGGCTTCAGCGGAGCCAACGACCACGAAGCCGATTGGGAGAATGTGCTTCTCTACCTCTACGAAGAAGACGGCCGCCTCCACCTCGAATGGGCCGGTTACGCTTCTCACGACTTCCACGGCGACGAGCTGCGCAGGCGCTGCGACGACACAGAGCAGTTCCACCTGCTCGACGGTCATCCGGTGGTCTGGGTCGGCGCCGGCTCTCACGCTTCCTACTTCCAGCCCGGCGAATACCAGGCGGCGATCACGATTCCCGTGCCCAATTGGATCCGCTTCCTGACCCGATCGTTCTCGTTCGTCTGGACCCAGGTACTGGGTCAGGCGGGTGGCAAGCGCGACCCAGCGAGGATCCCCTTCGTCGACTTTGCCCGGGGAGACGGCAAGAGGGTCGGACCCGGCCAGGATTCGGAATGGAGTCCCCAGACGATCGACGCCAAGACGCCCTGGGTCGGCCACTACCGAGGGCTGTGGGGTCTGCACGCGCCAGACTCCGTGACAGGTGAGAGCGCACCGGCCGGCCCCATGCACGACCCCGACGGCTCTCCCCGCCGGTCTTGGTACGATCCGCTGGGGTTCGCCGGCCTCGACAAGGAGCCCCCTCCCCCACTCGCGCTCGAGAAGCTCGAGCGCGACATGTCTCAACTCGAGACGCGCCAACTGGAACTGCGGCGATTGATCGCGGCCGGAGGCGACGAGCTGCAGAGTCTGGGAGTCGAGTTGGGGGCGATCGAGACGAACCCCCACCTGCGCGACCGGCGCGAAACCCTGTTGGGAGAACTCGCTGTGCTCCGAGAAGAGGTGACCGGCCTACGCAGAGAGGCGTGGGAGAACGACGTCATACTCGAGGCGCTTCAGGAGCGTCGGAGCCATCTCCTCCAGGGCCAGAAGTGCGGCGCCCGCGCTCACCTCGTTTCGCCGCTCCAGCCTGTGACCTATCATGAGATACGCTTCAACCGCCTGGCGGAGGCGTGGGCCGCACTCAGCCTCAGCCTCAGCCTGCTGGCTGTCGTCGGATTGATCGTCTTCGCGCAGAGCTACCTGTGGGTGGGCCTCGTGATCATGGTGGGAGTGCTACTCCTGGTGGAATCGATCGTCCGCAGGCACTACTCCCGCACCATAACGGCGATAGCGGCCGTTCTTGCCATCTTGTCGGCTGTGCTCCTGCTGGTTCACTACTGGTTGTGGGCGATCGTCGGCCTGCTGGTGGGGCTGGGCCTGCTCCTACTCGTGCAGAAGCTGCGCGAGTTGGCCAGGTAGCAGGGGGCGCCGACCGCCCCTCAAGCCTCGGACGTCTCGACCTGCTCGACCGAGTCGATGCGCCGCGCGGGAGTCTCCGACTTCGCAGGGGTCTTGCGCCTGGCCAACATGTAGCCGACCACCAGGACCAATCCCGCCCCGCTGATGATGGCCGCGATGATGAACGCCCAGGTATAGGCGCCGCCGGTGGCCTCCAAGACCGAAGCCGCCAGCCGAGGCCCGACGTAAGCCGCCAAAGCCACGGTCAGGAACATGATGCCGAAGTTGATGCCCAAGTTCTTGTTGCCGAACGTCTCGGCGACGATCGGGCTCATCAGCGCGAGGAACCCACCGTAGCAAACACCGACCGCGCAGATGCCGAGCACCACGGGCAGGTAGGTGTCGGCTCGCCAGAGCACGACCAGGGCGAGCGCGGCCACGATGAGCATGGCTACGAACACCGGATAGCGGCCCACCCTGTCGGAGAGCGCTCCCCATCCGATCTTGCCCACGACCATGCCGATGGCAAGATAGCTGACCACGGCGCCCGCGGCCTCTGCCGTTATGCCCAAGACGTCCTGGGCGATGGGCGATGCGTGCCCTATCACCATCAGACCGGACGTGGTGCCGATTGTGAACAGGATGAAGAGCACATAGAAGACCGGCGACTTGAGCATGTCCTTCCAGTCTCTGTCTTCCACCACCCGGGTCTTCGACCTCCGCGCGACTTCCGGAGTGTACCCGGCCGGCGCGTATCCGGACGGAGCGGTGGTCACCAGGCGAGAGCAGAACGCCACGAGCACGAAGAAGACCATGCCCATGATCCTGAAAGCCCACATCAGACCCAGGTTGGCGATCAGGGCCACGGTAATGGGCGCCCAGACCACCGGGCCGATACCGTAGCCGGCGGCCAACAGTCCCGAAGCCAGGCCGCGCTTGTCGGGGAAGTAGCGGACGAGGTTAGTCATGGTGGCGCCCGGATAGATGATGCCCAGACCTACGCCGGATACCATGGACAGGCCGTAGAGCGTGCCAAGAGAATCCACAAAACCGAGGCAGGCGATGCCGGCGCCGAAGACCAGCGCGCCGAGCAAGAGGAGCGTGCGCGGCTGCACATACTGCAGCGCCTTCCCGGCGAAGATAGACGTGCTGGCCGCGAACACGATAAGAAGGGTGAACGACAGCGACACGGCTGAGGCATTCCAGCCGAACATCTCTCCCATGGGCTTCAGGAGAACGCTCCACGAGTATCCGAAGCCGGCGCAGAGGCTGGCGATCAGACAGAAGACCAGCGTCACCCACCGTTGCGTGTCATGTGATTTGCTCATGCTCTTATGCCCCCGATCAGTGCGCTATTACCGCTCCAGCGCTATCTCTCCCAGGTTCACGTCTTGGGTCGTATCCAGCTTGTCGTAGGTCTTGGTCTGGAAACCCTCCG
>JAFGIH010000211.1 GCA_016929985.1 Thermoleophilia bacterium
CAGTTGACCGGGGGATCGTACGCAGCCGGCGAGCACGTCGTCACCTGGCACCCGCGCGACACGTCCGCGCCCGTTCCCGGCCCGGGCGTGTACTTCTGCCGCATGAAGACAGCCGGCGGCCAGCAGACGATTCGGCTCACGCACCTGAAGTAACGCCGAGTCTGCCTCAGACCCCGGTAATCGTGACCCGAAACACGCAGTCTTTCCCGCCGGTCTTGAGGGATTCGATCAGATCGACCCGGACCGGCAGGCCCGTGACGCGCTCGAAGGTCTCCCGCACATAGCCGGTCGAGCAGTAGCAGAACGTCGCCGAGAGCCCCGGCGGCCCCGACTCGACCAGCGGGCACATGCAGTAGCCGTCCCGGATGATCAATCCCCAGGGGTTCTGATGATCGCGCCCCCAGCTGAACAGGAAGCTCACCGTATCGCCCTCACGCGTGAGCTCGGTCCCACTCTCCTCCAGGAGCTTCAAGTACTTGTCGAGATCCTCGCGCGCTGGTTTCACGTCGCCGGCGACACCGAAGGCCCGCAGATAACAGGAGCGGCCGCAGGCCTGCATGAGCGCCGTCTTCGTCTGCGGGGCGAGCATCTCGTCCATGTGCTCCATCAGCGCCTTGATCCAGTACTCAGCCTTCTCCGCCTTCACCCAGCCCGGGGACTCCGAGCCCTTGACCATGCGCTTTTCCAGGTCGGCGATCCACGCCTCACCGCCCCGCGTTGCTCCCGCCGCACCGGCGACGGACGCGCCCGCCGTCCCGGACCCGCCCGCGCTGTCCCGCAGGGCCTGTCCCCACGCGGCCCCGCAGCAAACTACGCCCGCCTGCAGCATCCGCTTCAGGAAGACCTTGCGATCCATCTTCATCTGCTCGCCATGTTCCATGGGTCCACCTACTCAATCTTCGCGGCCGTGACCGCACCGTTGGCGATGTCCAGGTGTGTGACTCTGCCCGCCGCGTCTCTGACAAAGCGAAAGTCGGTACCGGGAAATCGGATGAAGTACTCGGTCTCGGATGCGGGGATGATCTCGCGCTGGGTGGGCCAGCCCGTTCTGTGGAGCATAAGATGGTTCTGCCAGCGCGTGACTGTGTAGGTAACGCCCGCCTGACTGGGGTGCTGATAGGCGCCCACGCATGCGTCTAGCGCCTCTAAGCTAACCTCCGTCTCTCTATAATCCTTGTACAACGGCGCCTCGGTGACCGGCAGGCTCTGTTTCGGGCGATGGAAGATCGCTTCATCGACGGCGACGTTGTGATCCGTGGAAGTGAACTCGATCCTCATCTGCAGATGAGCTTCCTCGTCGCTCTCGCCAAGGATAACCAGGAATGGCCGCATGACGCCGTTCACTTCCCGGTAGTCTTCGAAGCGCATCCCACCGGCGCGCAACAGGAGCCCCGTTTCGCGATCGAAGACCAACACGGTGGCAACGCCCGCGGCGGTCCTGGCCTGGATGGTGACGCCTTCGCGATCGCCGACCGACTCGGCTCCCAGCAGTTCAAGATCTGGGAACAGGCCACGAATCTTCAAAGGAGCCTGCGGGTCGAGCAGCAGCTGGAGGTCGACCCGCTGTTGGGCATCCATGGACTCGACCGATCGGTTGTCCTGGATCCACGCGTCGTTCCCATCGCAGCCGAAGCTGACCTGGTCACCGTACGAGAAGACCTGATGGTAGTGCCACCGGTCGGGGATGCGGGCCACGGTCTCCACGGGCATCTTCCCGAACTGACCGCGGACAATCGTCCCGCTCCGCCGCTCCGTCGCCACCTGCGCGAGCGCGGGGCCGCCACAGGCCTGGCTATACCGCGCGATGACTTCGTCCAAGGAATGGGGATATGCCTCGGTCCCCGCGGAGGCCGGAGCCGCGGCGGCCCCTGGCGCTATCGGGACCGCTGGCGACGGGGGGTCTCCAGCTCCGGCAATGGGCGGCAGCAGTGCGCACCAGCAGAGCGGACCCACGAGCAGCGGGCGGAGCCTGGTGATCCTGCGCATGGGCTTTCCTCCTCAAGCGGCACGGACGTGGCTCTCCATGCTCCCTGGGTCTAGTTGGGTGGGCAAGCCAGCCACTGTATGCAGCTACTGGACGTCCCAAAGACCCTCGGGGTTGCAGGCTCGGCGCTCGGGCGACACGGGTGAGGGCAGGCAAGTTACAGCGTCATCCACCGCTCCATTCGGGCGGCTACTCGATCTCCTCCAGGGGCACGACTTGAATTTCGCCCAGCCCTTCGAGCTGGCCCTTCGTCTCAGTGTAGTTCGTCACCAGGAGAATGAGGTTGTCGTCGACCCAGTAGTGCTCCCGCGCAACCGTCAGGCACTCGTCCGGGGTCACCGCTGCGATCCTGGCGCGGTAGTCCGCCAGAAACTCGAGCGGGATTCCGTAGAAGGCGAGATCGGTGATCCACCCGGCCAGATCGCCGTTCTTCTCGAGCTGGAAGGGGTAGAGCCCACTCAGGTAGCGCTTTCTGCTGCTCAGCTCCTTTTCGGGGATCCTCTCGGTGCCGATGAGATCGAGCTGCTCCAGAACGACATCGATCGTCTCGCGCAGCGTCTTGTTCTCGGTGAACGTCGCGACGCTGAAGTACCCACCGTGCTTCATGCGGGTCAGGTCGCTGCGGACGCCGTAGGTGAGACCCCGATTCACCCGTACCTCCTCCACCAACCGCGACGTGAAGCCACCCCCCAGGAGGGCGTTCGACACGGTCAGGGCGTAGTACTCGGGGCTGTCGCGGCG
>JAFGIH010000021.1 GCA_016929985.1 Thermoleophilia bacterium
CGTCGCTACGCCCAGGCGCTGCTCGAGCACATGGACTCCGAGGGCCTCACACTCAGAGTAGGGGAGGCGCGGCGCCTCCGGCGCCGCCGCCGGCAGACCTGAAGTGGACGCGCACCGGGGTTTAGAGTAGGCTGTCCGAGGTACGACGTCTGTTCGACGGGGGTGAGGTCGCATGAGCTCAAGAGACGTCGATCATCCCTCGACAAGAGAGAGTGAGGGTCCCACCGGCCCGGACCGCCGGTTCTTCGAAGCGCCGGGTGACGACACCGCCGGTCTCCTCGCTATGGTTCGCAACTTCCTTGGGGGGAGTCCCACCGCGGTGTGGCTGGCCGACAGCGAAGGCACGCTGATATGGCTCAACGAAGCCTGCCGGAAGCTGTTCCGCATTCCCCGGGATAGCCATGTCGTGGGCCGGTACAACTTGTTCCGTGACGACGTCCTACGCGAACGTGGAGTGCTGCCGGTTCTCCGGCGGGTGTTCAAAGCGGGTGTCACGGCCCGGTTCGATCTGGAATACGACACCTCCAAGGTGCAGGGGTTCCGGGTGAGCCGCCCCAGGCGGCTCTATGTGCACACCACCGTGCTCCCCTTGAAGGACCGCGCGGGGCGCATCTCGCACGCGATCATCCAACACGTGGACCTCACCGGGCGCAAGATGGCCGAGGAAGCGCTGCGGCTGAGCGAGACCCGGCTTCTCCAGGCGCAGGCCATCGCCAAAGTGGGCAACTGGGAGCTCGACCTCGCCACAGGGACCATGTGGGGCTCAGAGGAAGCGTTCCGTGTCTATGGGGCCGAACGGGTCTCGCCGACGGTGCCTCTGTCGCAGGTCGAGAGCCATGTCGTCGAGGCCGACCGCCCCAGGATGGCTGCCGCTCTCAGCGATCTCGTCGAACGGGGCGGGCGATACGATCTGGAGTTCCGCATCAGGCGGCCCAATGATGGGGTGCTCTGCACCTTCCACTCGGTGGCGGAGTTGGTGCGTGACGACTCCGGGGCGCCGGTCAAGGTCATAGGCGTCGTCCAAGACGTCACTGAGCAGAGGCGGGTGGAGGAGCGGCTCAGACTCACCGAATACTCGGTCGACCACGCCGACGAGTCCATCTTCTGGACGGACGGTGGTGGATGGATCATCTGGGTGAGCGAGTCCACCTGCAGGAACCTGGGCTATTCCAGTGACGACCTCCTGGGAATGAGTCTGTTCGAAATCGAGGACACCCTGACGCCGCGGGAGTGGGAGGAACGCTGGTCACGGATAAGAGGCGGAGATGTTCTGACCTTCGAGACCACGCACGTCAAGGCGGACGGAACCCGGCTCGACGTGGAAGTGAGCGTCAACCATATGGAGTACGGAGGCGAAGAGTACAGCTGCATGTTCGCCAGGGATATCGCCGCCCGCAAAGCGGCTCAAGAAGCCCTCCGTGTCAGCGAAGAACAGCTCCGGCAGTCCCAGAAGATGGAAGCGGTGGGCCTGCTCGCCGGAGGCATAGCCCACGATTTCAATAACCTGTTGACGGCCATCATGGGCTATGTCGACCTGCTGCTCGAACAGGCCGGAGACGACGAAAGCCTGAGGCCCGATCTGGAGGAGATCCGCGGCGCCGCCACACGCGCGGCCTCGCTCACGAGCCAGATCCTCGCCTTCTCGCGGCGGCAGACTCTCTTGCCGCGACTGGCCTCCCTCAACGAGGTGGTGAGCGGAGTGGCCCCGTTGCTGCGGCGCGCGCTGGGTGAGGCGATCGACCTTGTGACCGAGCAAGACCCCGATCTCGGCTTGGTGCATGTGGACGTTCACCAGTTCGAGCAGGTTCTCATGAACTTGGCCGTCAACGCGCACGATGCGATGCCTTCCGGCGGCCGCCTCACTTTGCGCACGGCCAACGTGGAAGTGGACGCCGCGTCTGCGCGGACCCTCCCTGGACTGGCCCCAGGCAGCTATGTCACGCTCTCTGCGTGTGACACCGGCCACGGCATGGACGAGGACACGATGGCGCGGGTGTACGAGCCCTTCTTCACCACCAAGGAGCCGGGCAGAGGCACCGGTCTCGGTCTCTCCACCGTGTACGGCATAGTGCGTCAGAGCGGAGGCGACATGGCCGTGCAGAGCCGCGAAGGTGAAGGCACCTGCTTCACCGTGTATCTGCCTCGGGCAAGGGAGTCTGCGCAGACGGAGAGTGCCCGGGAAGTCGAGGCGCCGGCCGTGGATGCCGCCGGTGGCACGGTGCTGGTGGTCGAGGATGAAGCGGCGCTCAGACGGCTGGCCGTGCGGGTGCTGACGGGTCTCGGCTGCCAGACGCTGGTGGCGGGCTCGGGCCCCGAAGCCCTGGAGATCCTGCGCCATAGCGAGAAGTCTCCGGATGTTCTTCTCACCGACCTGGCTCTTCCCGGCGGGCTCCAGGGGCACGAGCTCGCCGCACAGGTCCGGTCGCTCTTACCCGGCATCCCCGTGGTCTATATGTCCGGCTACGCCTCCGACTCACTGACCGGAACGGACGGAGTGGAGCAGGGGACGGACTTTCTGCAGAAGCCGTTCACTCCCGACGCGCTCGCCACGGCGGTGGGTCGGGCATTGGACGCGCGCCGCCACCCCGGTATGACGACAGCGTGACAGGGGCGCCGTGATAGAACGGCGCCCGCTCCGGAACCCCGGCCGGCGCCCGCCCCTACCAGCTCAACGGCGCCAGACCGGCTTCCGCCCGGGCCTCGTTGGCGTGCCGCAGGACCGCCTCCTCCAGCGGCATGGTGCTGAATCCGTAGTCTTCCTGGGCGAGGGTGCAGTCGACCTTCCAGGGCAGTTCGCAACTCTCCGGCTCAGTACCGAATGTGATCCGCACGCCGGGTATGAGCTTCTCAACCACGGCGGCCACATCCTTCAAGCTGCAGGGCGGCCCACCGAGGTTGTATGCGGGGTGGGGTGACGAGGCGGTCTTCAGTGCACGCCGGACGAACTCTCCCACCTCGTCGGCGAGGATGAGTGAGAAGAGAGCGTCGCCGGTGCAGTCCAGAGCGACCGGTTCACCCACGGCGGGCAACGAGACGATCTCCGAGAACCAGCGCACGAACTTGGGGTCTTTGCCGCCATGGCCGTAACCGATGGTAGGCCGCATGGCCGTCGACTGGATGCCGTACAGCTCCTGGTACTGGGCGGCGACGACCTCCGCGAGGGCTTTGGCGAGGGCGTAGAAGCTCCCGGTAAACGGCAGCAGCCGGTCGGTCTCTTTGACCGCGCGGTCTCCGTAGTCATCCTGGGTGCCGTAGACCGTCTCGGAGCTGGCGAACACCACGCGCTCGATGCCCAGCAACCGTGCGGCTTCGAAGACGTTGCACATGCCGAGGACCCCGACTCTTGTGTTGCCTCGGGGGTTGGGGTCTTTTGAGAGGATCATGGCCAGATTGACCATGCGGTCCACTCGGTTCGCGCGCGCCGCCGCCAGCAGCTCCTCGAGCTGGGAGACATCCCCACGCACGTAGACGAAACGGTCGCCGTGCTGCCCCACCAACCGCCGGAAGGCATCGGAGGGCGGGGCCACATCGAAGGCGACTACGCGTTCAAACTCAGGATCCCCCAGCAGCGCGAGGCACGTCTTCTTGCCGAACAGGCCTGTACCTCCGGTGACGAGCGC
>JAFGIH010000212.1 GCA_016929985.1 Thermoleophilia bacterium
CAAGCGTCCGTGTCACTGACGATGCAATGCTGACCCCCTCGTGACGATTGAAAACGGACCCCTCTCAAAGAGCTAGTAGGCTCCTCGCCGACGCTTTCAGGCGGAGCGAGGAGGGTGCCGTTGATCAGCATGGAGGAATGGGTGGACATCGTCGCTCTGCACCGTCAGGGAGTCTCGATCAAGGCGATCTCGCGCGAGCTCGGGGTCGGCCGGAACACCGTCCGCCGGGCGCTGCGCCGCGTGGGGCCGCCGGCCTACCGGCGCCCGGCCACGCCGGGCAAGCTTGACCCCTTCAAGGACTACCTCATCGCCCGCCTCGCCGAGTTCCCCGAGCTCTCCGCCGCGGCGCTCCTCGATGAGATCCGCGCCCAGGGCTACGCCGGCGGCATCTCGATCCTCAAGGACTTCACGCGCCCCTACCGCAAGCGGCGGCGCGAGCCTGTGGTGCGCTTCGAGACGCCGCCTGGCCTGCAGGCCCAGGTCGACTGGGCCGAGCTCGGCCGTCACCGGCTGGACGGCGACGAGGAGGTCGCCCTGCACCTGTTCGTCATGGTGCTCGGCTTCTCCCGCGCCCTCTACGCTGAGGCGGTGACCGCCGAGGACCTGCCCGCCTTCCTCGCCTGCCACGCGCGCGCCTTCGCCTTCTTCGGCGGCATGCCGGCGGAGATCCTCTACGACAACGCCAAGGTGGTCGTGCTCTCACGCACCGCAGCGGGACCCAGGTACAACCCCGGCCTCCTCGACTTCGCCGGCAGGTACGGCTTCGCGCCGCGCCTCTGCCGGCCCTACCGGGCGCGGACCAAGGGCAAGGTCGAGCGTTCGATCGGCTACTTGAGGGACCGCTTCTTCTGCGGGCGGCGCTTCACCAGCCTCGAGGACCTGAACGCCCAGCTGCTCGCCTGGCTCGACGCGGTCGCCAACCGCAGGGAGCACGCGACCACCGGCGAGCGGCCGGTCGACCGGCTCGCCCGTGAAGGTCTCACGCCCTTCGCCCTGGCGCCGCCCTGGCCCTGCGCGCCGGAGCCGCTGCCGGCCGCCGCGCGGCCCGTAGCGCCGCTCGTCGCCGTGCGCCCGCTGGCCGTCTACGAGGAGGTCGCCCGGTGAACCTGACGGCCGAGCGCATCGCCCTGCTCTCAGAGCGCCTGCGCCTGCCCGACCTGCCCGCCGAGCTGCCGGTGCTCGCCGAGGAGGCGGCGGCCGGGAGCTGGAGCTACGCCGAGTTCACCGAGAAGCTGCTCGCTCGTTCCGCTGAGGCCGCCGATCTCAGGGCCGAGGCGACCCTTCAGCGCCTCGCCGGCTTCCCCTACAGAAAGAGCCTTACCGACTTCGACTTCGCGTTCCAGCCCTCGGTCTCAGAGAAGCAGCTGCGCGAGCTCGCCGCCGGCGCCTACCTGGGGCGCCATGAGAACGTGCTCCTCTTGGGCCCACCGGGCGTCGGCAAGAGCCACCTTGCCGTGGCCCTCGGGCTCGAGGCCTGCCGGGCCCGGCATCGGGTGCGCTTCACGACCGCGGCGCGCCTCGTGGCCGCACTCGCCGAGGCGCGCGAGGCGGCGACCTACAGCCGCCGCCTGCTCACCTACACGCGGCCCAGCCTCTTGATCGTCGACGAGGTCGGCTTCCTGCCCTTAGACGCAGCGCAGGCGGCGCTCCTCTTCGAGGTCGTCAGCCGGCGCTACGAGCACGGATCGATCGTGCTCACCTCGAACAAGAGCTTCGGCGAGTGGGCCGAGGTCTTCTCGGGCGACGGCGTGATCGCCACCGCGATCCTCGACCGCCTGCTGCACCACAGTCACGTGATCACGATCCGCGGCGAGAGCTACCGGCTCAAGGACAAACGCAAGGCCGGCGTCGTGAAGACGAAGGGAGGCTGATGCTACGAACCTGATGAGGGGGTCCGTTTTGGACCGTCACAAAGGGGTCCACATTGCATCGTCATTGACATCCGAGCAGTAGCGCCGGCGCCTGCTCGAGCCATGGGGGAGTGGTTCGCCGCAGTGGATGCAGGTCGTCGTCATGGACCGATGATAGGCAGTCGGTCACCCGGCGTTCCGCAACATCCCTGGACCCGGACCGTAACAGGACGCAGGCTCGAAAACTCCAATTTGGGGATTTCGCGCGTCCGGGGGGAGGCGGGGTCGGCGTCTTGCCGTTCGTCGCTCCGACCCGCCCTACCCCACGCACGCGGTTCTCTGTGCGCACGGCAAGTCGCTTCCGCAAGAGCAGTCTAGCGCCGCTTGTCAGACCCCGCACAGTCTGCGCACGGCGTGTGCGGGCCGCTGCCTCGGTACAATCGGAGGGTGACCAACAGGATTGATGCCGAGACGCGCAGCGCCGTCATGTCCCGCATTCGGAGCAAGGACACTGTCCCGGAGATGATGGTTCGCAGACTCCTGCATGGTCGAGGCCTTCGGTATCGGCTGCACGTATCAGGCATGCCGGGCACGCCTGATCTCGTGTTTCCTAGGCACGGCGCCGTCATCCAGGTGAATGGCTGCTTCTGGCACGGCCATGACTGTGAGCTGTTCCGCTTGCCCACCACCAATCGGGACTACTGGGCGGCGAAAATCGAACGGAACCGCACCAACGATGCGCGTGCAGTGATCGGGCTGCGGGAACAGGGGTGGCGCGTGTTGGTGATCTGGGAGTGCGCTCTGCGTGGCAAGAGTTCACTGCAGACGCAAGAGGTGGCCGACCGTGTGGAGCGGTGGGTCCGTCAGGGTACCGGCTCGGGCGAGGTTCGCGGGCAGCTACCCAGTCTCGCCCCTGCGACGTCGCAGGACTGACTTCGACAGGGGGGCGTGTACGTGGCCCCTGCGCGCTACTCGCCGACGAGCTGCGTGATTCTGGCCCAGTCGAAGACGAAGCCGCGCCCACGATGGTATACACGAGCTCCATTGGGCACGATGAGCTGCAGCTGTCGCCAGAGCTGCTTCTCGGCCTTTAGGAACTGTCGGCTCGATGCCCTCACGGCAGCCTCGTGACGGGCCGGATTTCGCTTGAGAAGGCCGGTGTCCTCAAGGCGGTCCTCAATCAGGGACAGCCACTCAGCCTCATTGGCAAACGGACCGGTAGAGGACAGGTACTCATCCTGAAACTCATTGATGGCGTTGATGAGTATCAGGTGCTTGCCGGTGCCCAGCAGGGCCTTGGCAATCACGCCGAGGAACAGCTGCGAGTCGGGACCGTAGAGGATTGCTGTGTGCATGGCGGTCAGTCCTGCTTGGGTCAACGAACCATCAGTCTCCATCCAGCCCACATGGTTCATGAAGTTGCGCCAGTTCTTCATCCACGCCGTGTAGCTGGCCCGAGTGTCGGCCACGTGCCGGACTCCTCCACCCCAGTGATGGAGATGGCCAGCCTGGACTTCCTGCCACACCTGCGCCCAAGCGCGATCACGCTTGGTGCCTTCGTCGCCCGTTGGACTTATGACCTCGTCGTAGAGCTTCCGAAGGAAGCATGACATCTCCTCCGGGGAGATCTCCCTCCACTTGGCATAGAAGGCAGCGCCGATGCCAGCCCTCTGTGGCGGATGCTCGTGCCTTTCGGCGAAGAAGCGAATGATGTCCGACCCTGCGTGGTCTGCAGTGATTTGCGCAGGGTCATAGCGAAGGAGGCAGATGGGAGCGCCGGCGTACTCGTGCAGCTCGAGAACGCTCCTGATGTACTCCGCGATTGGATAGCCGTCATCGGCGATGTCAGGGACGATGAGCATGCCGTAGTCGAAGCCGCGGGTGTACGAGACCGCCTGCCCCAACCCAGTCAGGTACTCGCGCTTTGACTGTCCCGGCGGCTTGAACTCCGCAGCCACGCTCAGATTCCGTGTGTTGTCGTAGAGAACGAAGTCGGGTACTGGCCATTCCCTGGAACTCGTCACGTGGCAGTCGACTGAGAAGAGGTCGTTCCACGGTGCCTTGCCCCCTCGCATGGAGGCGATGGACTCCGTTGCTACGGCGTATGCAAGCTCATCGTGCGTCACTGGGTGACCAGAGCCCCAGTTCGCAAGTCATAGATGTCCCGCTTGTAGCCCGGATCTCCGTAGACATGGTCCAAGGCCTTCGCGATTGCCTGGGCGAGTATCGACGCAAGAAGCGGTGGCACAGCGTTGCCGACGAGCATGCACTGCTGCTGACGGGTGCCCACGAAGCGTATCTCGTCAGGGAAGGTCTGGATGCGGGCCGCCTCACGGACTGTGAGCGTTCGGGGCAGCCGTGGATGCACAGGGAAGGCGTTGTGGCCGGGGACCATAGTCGTGGCCGGCCGGTCCATCGCGAGCCTCCTGTATACGTGGCTGAAGTTCTTGATGTTGTCGCTCCGGTAGCCCTTGACGAGATGGCGAGGCAGATCCCGCTCCGGGAGCCGCCCGCCCTCAGGGATGAGCTTGTACCGCTCGACCACGAGCGGCTTGTGCTGCATCGGCACGTGACTGAACTCGACATCTACGGTCGACTCGTCCATCAGATCGCTGATGACGTCGCCGACAGTCACATGCGGCTTCTGCCAGGGGCGCGGCTCCGAGAAGAACTTGGGCTCCGGCCAGCGGAACTCGATGTCGGGTTGCGACGCGACGAGGACGAACCTCTCCCTGAGCTGCGGGACGCCGTAGTCGGCGCAGTTCAGAATCCTCCAGTCCGACCTGTAGCCGGCATCATCGAGCAGAGACCGGATGTACTCGAGGTACGTCGTGTCGCCTCTCCGCGTGCTGGGGAGGCCTTTCACGTTCTCCAGCAGGATCATCCGGGGCTCGAGTTCGATGGCACGGCGGATGAACGCCGGGGTCAGCTCGTTCCTCTCGTCGTCCTCTGGCCGGTGGCCCTTCGTGTTCACGAAGCGGCGGTTGCCGAAGATGCTGAAGCCCTGACAGGGGCTGCCGCCGAAGACGACGTCGATGGGACCGCGTTCGGCTATCGCCTCGATGTCGCCGCGAGTCATGTCATTCAGGTCCTGGTGCACGTGCTCCAGCTCTGGGAAGTTGAGAGCGGTATTACGGTCCACGATGCTCTTGCGGTCGAGCGACGCGACGACGTCGAAGCCTGCGTTCATGAATCCCAGCATGAGACCGCCTGCTCCCGTGAAGAAGCTGACTGCCTTCCCGGCTGTGCGCGTCTGCCTGAGGCGGGACGTGGCCCGCTCGCGCTGTCGAATGCGTGGCGCTTGTGGCGCAGAGAGGCTCCTCCGTGTCGCCAGGAGGTGAGCCGCGACAGCCCTGCCGACATGCTGCGCGAGCTGCACCGGCACTGCGTTTCCGACGAGCCGGCACTGCTCGGCACGGTTGCCGAGGAAGACGTAGTCGTCGGGAAACGTCTGCAGACGGGCTGCCTCACGTGGGGTGAGACTGCGTGGCTGCGTCGGATGCACCGGGAAGGCGTTGTTGCCGGGCACGAGTGTCAGCGAAGGCCTCTCACGATGCAGGCGCTTGTAGGTGTTGCCGAAGTTCTTCCTGCGGATCTCCGGCGGCAGCTCCGACGGTGGCGGCAGCCTGCCGCCCTCAGGGATGAGCATGTAGCGCTGGATCACCTTCTCGCTGTGTCGGAGCGCCAAGTGGTTCGGGACGCCGTTGTCCGGCGACTCCGGGTCAGGAAGATCCATAATCGCCTGCCCGACGGTCACCCACTCCGGCCTGCCGTTCAGCACCTCAGAGTGGGTGGGCGCGGGCCAGCTGAACTCCGATCCGAGTCTGGTGCCGAAGAACAGGACTCGTTGCCTGACTTGGGGCACGCCGTAGTCTGCTGCGTTCAGAGTAGCCACCTCGACAGTGAAGCCGAGAGCCTCGAATGCCTCGACAATCTCGTGTTCGTAGCGTCCGCCGTACTGCGACCGCAGGTATGCGACGTTCTCCATAAGGAAGGCATCCGCGTCCGTCCACTGCACGATGCGCTTCATGCTGGCGAAGAGTGTGTTGCGGACGTCGCCCTGTAGCTGGTCGCCGATGGTGGAGAAGCCCTGGCACGGTGGACCGCCGATCACAAGGTCGACCTTTCGGCCCGCGATCACGGCGTCGACCTCGCTCCGCTGGATGCGCCGCACGTCCTTCCTTATGAACGGGATCTCGGGACGGTTACGCTCGAAAGTCTGAGCAGAGCTCTCTGCGATGTCCGTCGCCAGAAGCACGTTGAAGCCGGCTGCCTCCATGCCCAGGGACAGCCCACCACCGCCAGCAAACAGCGCGATGCAGTTCAGGGTCTTCTCGCTGCCGCTCGTCTTCATGCTGTCTCCGAGTCATCGCCGGCTGGCTCGGCCGCTGCCTCTAGCCCTACGAAGAGACGCATCTGGTCTTGAGTCGCGAGAAACTGCTCGGCTTCCTGGATGAACCACGCGCGAAGGGTGCTGCCGTGCTCGTCGAGGGCCGCGTAGAGGTTCTCCTTGAGCAGGGGATCGACTTCGATTACCACTCGCCCTGACGCTCCTCTTGGCATGGCTATGTTATATGACATGGCTATGTCACATTCAAGGCGTGGACTGTCGGAAGCATCTTCCCGAGCTCGGACGGAAGACCGGACGTGACGAGGACCCCGCGACGGCTCATCACGCCGCGGGGCCCCGGATGAGCATCGGCCCTTTTGGCACCAGTCGGGGTCAACTCGGGCCGTGGAGAGAGCCTAGCCCCTGGCCGGCAGCATCGCGAGGGTGACGACCAGGACTCTCGGGTTACGTTCGAGCCGTTACGGCTTGAGGAGCAGTCCATCTCCAGGCTGACCGTGTTGGAGTTCCACGATCCGCCGCTCGGCAGTCTCTGCGAGGCTGTTGAGGTTCTGCTCGAGAATCCACGCCCTTTCTGCAAGCAGACCGATGTCGTCGAGTTCCTCACGGCACATGAGCCTTTCGTCAATGCGCGCGGCGAACAGGTCGTAGAGGCTGTGAGTCAGGTAGTTGCGCTGTGTCTTGAGGCCGCCAAGCACGAGCTCGCCATTCACGGAGATCAGCTTCCTCTTCTTCAGCTGCCCGATGAGTGAGCCGAAGGTGGCCCGGTCGCCTGGCGGGAAGCCGCTGAGGGCGAGGAATGTGCGCATGTCGGATTCCAGTCGACTCGCTGCCAGAGTCATGCGGCCGAGCGCCTGAGAGAACTCCGCGTCCGCGCTGAGATCTTCGTAGTCCCCCATTTGGCCCTCCTGCGGTGCTGGGATGCGTCGCCCGCTGCACAGTACCATGGCACTTGTGGGCCCCGAGACGCCTGCGTCCGGCTGCAGATTCCTTCCGCCCGGCGCGACATGATGTGTTCATGTCACGCAATCGTCTCAGCGGCTTCGTCCGCCCCGCCAAACGCCAAGGCAAGATCGTCCGAGGCCTCTGGGAGCTCTGGGTCGGCCTCCCGCCCGAGCCTGCGAGCGGCAAGGACGGCCTCCCGGTCCTCGACGCCAAGGGCCGCCCCAAGATGCGCTACCCGAAGACCATGAAAGTGGTCGAGGCCTCGGGCAAGAAGGCCGCCGAGCGCCTGTTAGAAGCCAGAATCGCCGAGCTCGAGCAGCACGCCTCGCTCGACGTCGAGAAGCTCACCCTCGCCGGCCTCCTCGACCGCTGGCTCGAGGCGACCTGGGGCGAGATGCGGGTGGCCACAAGGAACTCCTACCGGGGCATCCGCCGCCTGCACGTCGACCCGGCCCTCGGGGGCGTCCTCGCCTCCCGGCTCACGCGCACCCAGCTCTCCGCCTACTACTCGGCCAAGATGCGCGGCAACGGCCACAAGCCCCTGGCCGAGACGACCGTCGCCCACCACCACTCGATGATCAAGGCCGCCTACAACTGGGCGATCGACGAGGAGCTGCTCACAGCGAACCCGGCGGCGCGAGTGAAGAGCCCGCCGGCGCTCCGGCCCAAGGTGCGCCCGGTGTGGTCGATGGAGGAGATCGCCCGTGTGGTGGTCAAGGCGCGGGGCCTGCAGGTCCACGCCGCCGGCGTGCTCGCGGGCTTCTCCGGCCTCAGGGTCGGCGAGATCGCCACCCTCAAGTGGTCCGACCTCGACCTCGAGAAGGGCTTCGTGCAAGTCTCGCGCACCGTCGAGGAGGACGAGGACAAGACGCTCGTCACCTACCCGCCGAAGAACGGCAAGGCCAGGGTGGTGCCGCTGCCGGCCGCCGCCTGTGACGAGCTCCGCGCCGCGCTCACCTCACAGAAGGAGTACCGGCTGGCCCAGGGCGGGAAGTGGAACGAGGCCGGCCACGTTCTCCCCAAGAAGGACGGCACGCCGATGGCGCCCTCCTCCCTCAAGAGCCAGTGGTGGAACTGGGTGGCCCGCCAGAGGATCGACCCGCACCTGCCCCTGCACGGCCTCAGGGACTCGTTCGGCACCTGGGTGTATGAGACCTACGGGGTCAAGCAGGCCCAGGAGTGGCTCGGGCACGGCGACCCCGCAACCACGCTGCGGCACTATGTGCGCCTCACGACCGCGGCGCGGGCGAAGGCGGTGGCCGGGCTCGATGAGGTCACCCGGATCGCGCTTGAGCGGGCCGAGGAGAACGCGCTCGAGGACGCGAAGCCCGCCCTCGAAAACGTCGTCTCGCTCGCAAGCCGCCGAAACTGACGGTGCCAGGCCGCCCCGCTGAGTCGGGGCTGACCACGCGCATGGGCCTGCGGTCTGGTGCGACTGATACAGTCACTTGGTGGTCAGACCGCGGCCGGGGGGAGCCATGGGACTGTTCGGAAAGCGCAAGAATCGGACCGACGAAGAGCGAGCGCCTCGGCACGGCCGCGTCAAGGACGACCGAGTGGCAGCACTTCTCGCGACCTACGACCCCAACGCAGAGCTCAGCCCCGCTGATGCTGCCGAGCTCGGAGCCAAGGTGCGTGCCATCCATGAGAGCAACCCGGACGGCGGCG
>JAFGIH010000213.1 GCA_016929985.1 Thermoleophilia bacterium
ATCGCTGCTGGTGACTTCGGACAGCGCGTCTCTCACAAGGGGCGCGACGAGATCGGCAGGTTCTCGATCGCCTTCAACAACATGGCCGGGCAGCTGGAGCAGACGGAAAAAGTCCGACAAGAGCTGTTGGGGACCATCTCCCACGAGATACGTACTCCTCTCGCCACCATCGAGGGCTACATGCAGGGGCTGGTGGACGGCGTGATACCCGAGGAGCCCGAGACGTACGAGTTGGTGAGAAGAGAAGCGGCACGGCTGAGCCGTCTGGTGACCGATATCGAGAGGCTCTCGCGTCTCGAGGCGGGGGCGGAGCCCATCGAGCCCCGGCAGATTGACGCCGCGGAAGCGGTGGAAGCTGTGACTGCGCCCCTGAGGCCCCAGTTCGCCAACGCGGGTCTGTCTCTCGAGGTCGATTGTGCGGATCCGTGTCCGAACGTGTGGGCCGACCCGGACAAGTTCTCCCAGATCCTGGGGAATCTCCTCTCCAATTCACTGCGCTACACGCCCCGAGGCGGAGAGGTCAAGGTCGCTGTGAAAAGCGAGGACGCCATGGTCGTCTTCGCGGTGGAAGACACCGGCACAGGCATCCCTCCGGCCGATCTGCCCCACATCTTCGAGCGCTTCTATCGCGTGGACAAGTCCAGATCAAGCGCCGGCGGGGGCAGCGGGATCGGGCTCGCCGTGGCAAAGGCCCTCACCGAACAGATGGGTGGGTCGATCAGCGCCGAGAGCCTCCCGGGGACGTACACGCGCATCACGTTCCGTCTGCCGCGCTCCGTCTGACCGCCTCGGCCGGCCGCCCGCGTACCGGCGAGGCCGCTACACCTGTCCGCGGGCTTCACAAGACCCTTACATGCCGCTTACCCGGCCTCAATACGGGCTGGGCATACTCACCTCGACGCCTGATGCGCCCGAGTAGAGATGGGGCGCGGCGAACGGGAAAGAACGAGTAAGGAGAGTGCCAAAATGAGTAGGCGCAGTAAGAGCATCCTGGTAGCAGTGCTGGCGGTAGTGCTGGCCTTAGCGGTGGCAGTTCCGGCCTTCGCCGCGGTGGAGACCCCCGCGGGGACACCTGCGGGCGCCGGGTACGGCGGGCAGGGTCATGGCGCCATGTTCGGCGGCGGTGCGGGTGTCCGTGGGATAGACGCGGCAGCCACGGCGCTCAACATGGATGCGGCTGATCTTGCCGCTGAGCGGCAGGCCGGCAAGAGCCTGGCTGATGTCGCCGCCAGCAAGGGCATGAGCACCGAGAGTTTGATATCGGCGCTGCTCGCCACCCGCGAGGCCGCTCTCGCTGACGCGGTGACGTCCGGCAGGATCACGCAGGAGCAGGCCGACTACATGCTCGACAACATGAGGGCGAACATCGCCGACCACATTGACGATACCGAGGTCGGTCCCCGCGGTGGGAGCCGGGGATTCGGTGGGCAAGGCATGCGTGGCGCCTGCGGAGGCAGCTGCCAGTAGTCTGCTGAAGAATCGACACCAGTTACGAAAAGCCGAAAGGGGCCGGGGCGACCCGGCCCCTTTTCCGTCGTCGCCCGGACCCGTCTGCCCCGGGTCATTGCTTTCGAATCGGAAGCGGACTAGAGTGTTGATTGAGCGCATATTCCCACAGGCGGTCGCGCCAGGCTTGGAGGTGTCACATGACATCGGCTCCTCGTCCTTCTCACCTACCCATTTGCGGCCGGCGGACTGCCGTGAGAGCGACCATCCTGCTGGCCCTCGCCGCGGTGATGGTACTGTTCTTGTTCGCCGTTCCGGCTCTTGCCGGAGACCCGCCCGTCAGAGACCGGGTCATGGTGGCTCACCAACCCGGGGTAGCCGGTCAGGTCGCGGCCGAGCGGGCCATCCGCGGCGCTGGCGGTAGTCTCGTCGAGTGGGTGCCCGGTACCGATATCGTGGTCGCCCTGGTGCCCCGCCAGGCCCTCGCCGGGCTCGGACGCGCCCCGGGAGTCTCGGTCGTAGAACTGGATGCCCGGGTGCAGATACTGGGCGGCGACTGGGGGGCGTCCGGCAAAGGCGGCGACCTTGATGCCGTTGCTCAGGCGGCCGAGTCTATCGGGTGGAACATCTCCCGCATAGGCGCCGACACGGCTTGGACGGTCAGTGCCGGCCGGGACGTCAACGTAGCCATCCTCGACACGGGTATCGATCTCGATCACCCGGACCTGATGGCCAATATCGAGGGCGGCTACATGGCCATCCAGACCGGGGCCTACTCACGGCCCGCCGCGCAGACCTACAACGATGACAACAATCACGGTACCCATGTAGCGGGCATCGTGGCCGCGGTCAAGGACAACGGCATCGGGGTAGTCGGAGTGGCTCCCGAGGCCGATCTCTACGCGGTCAAAGTCCTCGATCAGAATGGCAGTGGATATCTGAGCGACATCATAGAAGGCATCCGTTGGGCTATCGGCACCCGGACCGACGCTGATCCCGGCAACAACATCCACGTCATCAACATGAGCTTGGGGACCACCAGCAACGTCTACCTTTTTGAGGACGCCATCATCGATGCGGAAGACGCGGGCATCATGCTGGTAGCGGCCGCCGGGAACAACGGCCCTGCCGAAGGCACGGTGACTTATCCTGCCGCCTACTCGTCGGTCGTCGCGGTGGGCGCCACCGACGAGCAGGATGCGGTCGCGAGCTTCTCCAGCCGGGGAGTGCAGGTATACCTCTCCGCCCCCGGGGTGGCCGTTCTCTCTACCATCGCCACCGGTGGCTACGCGGCGTATAGCGGCACCTCCATGGCTTCTCCTCACGTGGCCGGCGCAGCGGCTCTCATTCTGCAGACCGACCCGTTGGCCAATCCCATCGAAGTCACGGTGAGCCTCGGGGCCCATGCGGAAGATCTGGGACCATACGGCCGCGACACCGGTTACGGCTTCGGGCTGGTCCGCCCCGACCTGTCACTGGGCCTGACCACGCCTCCCGATCCGAACATGGCTCCCACAGCCTCGGACCAATCGGTGATCGTGGCCGAGGATGCCTCGTTGACCGTGACACTGGTCGCATCTGATGCCGATGGTGACGCTTTGACCTATTCGATCACCCAGCCGGCCCATGGAACCGCCACCCTGGTCGGCACGGGTCCCGGGGTCGTCTATGCTCCTGCGCCTGACCACAACGGCGCCGACAGCTTCACCTTCAGGGCCTACGACGGGGCGGCGTACAGCAACACCGCTACGGTGACCGTCACGGTCACGCCGGTGAACGATACGCCGGTAGCCTACGCCCAGGCCGTCAGCACGACCCAGGACACGAGCGTCTCCACGACCCTCACCGGTAGCGACGTCGACGACGGGGATGCTCTCACCTTTGCCATCGTGAGTGGGAGTGGGCCCACGCACGGCAACGCGATGTTGAATCCTGATACGGGGGAGGTGTTCTACACTCCTGCGCCCGGATACGTGGGTGCCGACAGCTTCGCGTTCACCGTCAGCGACGGGACCGCTGAGAGCAGTTCTGCGACGGTGTCGATCACTGTGACCGCCGTGCAGAACGATGTCATGCATATCTCCAGCATCGACCTCGTGACCAAGAAGGCCGGGAGGAACGTGAGCGCCCTGGCAACGGTCACCGTTGTCGATGGCGCGGCGAGACTGCCGGTCGCGGGTGCGGCGGTGTCGGGCCATTGGACCGGCGCGACCGGCGACGTGGATTCGGGTGTGACCGACAGCGCAGGCCGGGTGACGCTGGAGTCGAACAAGATAAAGACCGCCGTGAGCGGCGTTACGACGTTCACCTTCACCGTGGACGGCGTGACGCTGAGCGGCTGGATCTACGATCCGTCCGCGAACGTGGAGATGAGCGCCTGGGTGACCTACTTCAAATAGTGCAGGTCGTGAGGCCACCTATGCGGTCACCTACGAGGAGCGGGTCCTGCGTCGGCTTTCTTTGGTTGCCGGCGCTGGTCCTCTCCCTGCTTTACGTTGTGCTGCTGTTCGCTCCATCCGCTCTGGCAGCTTCCACCTTCTCGGATGTGCCCGATACCCATCCCTACTCGCCGGCCATCAACGATCTCAAGAGCCGAGGCGTCGTCAGCGGGTTCGCGGACGGGACCTTCCGGCCCAACGGTCAGATCACCCGGCAGCAGTTCGCCAAGGTGATCGTGAAGACCCTGGGGCTGCGGGTCACCGGGAACGAGGTCTGCCCGTTCGCCGACGTCGACCAGGGGTTGAGCCCGGCCGATCCCTTCTATCCTGACAAGTACATCGCGGTCTGCGCCGCGGCCGGCATCACGACGGGCAAGACGGCATCGACCTTCAACCCTGAGGGCAAGGTGACGCGGGCCCAGCTCATCACCATGGTGGCCCGGGCCGCCGACCTGGCTTCCCCTCCCTCCAGCTACGTCCCACCCTTTGGCAACTTCGATCCTGCTCACTACCCCTGGGCCAGGAAAGCGGCCTACGCTGGACTGCTCGACGGTCTACAGGGCATGGGACGGAGCTTCGGCTTTTCCGCGCCCGCCACGCGGGGAGAAGTGGCGGAGGTACTGACGGCCGACAGGCGCTTCGGCGTGGATTACTCCATGACCAAAGTCGACTGGCCGGTCTTCTTCCGACAGCTCAAGGCCTCCGGCCGCGATTTCATCGGGCGCTATCTGCCGTGGAGGGGATCCACGTGGCGGCAGGTGACCAAGACCGAACTTGATGCCGCGACCGCCGCCGGCGTCGACTACTTCTTCTGGTTCGAAGACTCCGACAACCACTTCGCGGCGCGTAACGGCTTCGCGCAAGGAGAGGCGGACGCCCAGGAGGCTCTGCGCGCTCTCGACAGGCTCGGCCTTCCGACTACCACCCCTGTCTACTACACGGTCGACTTTCCCGCCTCGGACGGTAGCGAGATAGACGCCTACTTCCGGGGCATCGTCTCGGTGGTGCCCGTCTCTCAGGTGGGTGCGTATGGCAACTACGTCACTATCGATTGGCTCCACCGGCACGGGCTCGCCACGTACTTCTGCCAGTCGAACGCGTGGCCTCAACCCGAGGGCTGGCACCCCGTCGCCCAGATGCGTCAGGACGTGACAAGCCTCTGGATCGGCGGGGTCCATTGCGACAGGCTCACGGTGACGGCGACCGATTTTGGCCAGTGTTGTGAGCCGGCGCCGTAGGATCGGCCGGTTCGGGGCACACTTCCGGGCATTCTGGGCGATAATGGAAGTCGATGAATCTTGCACAACATCCGGGGTGGCGCTTCCGTTCGCCCCGTTCGCTACCCGTTCGCTACCCGACCGCCTCCCATCCGTGCCACGGCCTCCGGCCCGCAACTGATTTGCAGCACCGGTCGAAAGGAGACCTGCCGCATGGCAACGACTAACAAAGAGCTCCGCAT
>JAFGIH010000214.1 GCA_016929985.1 Thermoleophilia bacterium
AGAAATCGTAGGAGAGCGTGACCGACTCGATGACGTTCTCGTCGGCCTCGTTGTCCCAGTCGCCGGCGACGAACTTCACGGGCCAGGTGCGGGAGAGCGACCAGCGGCGCAGGGTGGTACCTCTGTCGAACGCCCTGCCTCGGGGTCGACCGGGCAGCCAGACCGATCATCCGGCAGACACGACTCATCTGCGAGTGCCTGCCCGACCTTTGCGGCTCTCCTGGTCCTGGGCGCAAGCAGAGCAATGCCCGTACACCACCAGCTGCTTGCCGATCACCTGTTCCTCTTCATCGACGGTCACCCAGGGAAGGGGCTGATCGCTCAGGCAGCGCATCTCGCCACATCGCATGCACAGGAAGTGCGGGTGATTGCCAGGACATCCATTTGCGTCCGGAGAATGGGAACAGAAGTGCCAGACCGCATTCTTGCCCTGCACGCGGTGGATCAGGCCAGCGTCCTGCAGGGTCGTCAGCGTTCGGTACAGAGTGACCCGGTTCATCTCCTTGGCCATTGGCATCTCACCCAGTTGACCGTGCGACATCGGGCGTCCGGCGTCGAAGAGGATGTGCAGCACCGACATCCGCACGGGCGTACATCGCAACCCCGACTTCCTCAGGAGATCGCGGATGCTCGCGGGCAACCTCGCCACCTCTCACCGCCTGCTGCTGACCAGCGGCTCGATGCCCGCTAGCCGATTGAACGACTTGGCCCCCTGCATGATGGAGGACACGAGAGCATCGGCGTTCGCCACTCGCGTCCCGGCAAGGATGGTAGCTCCGTGGTCAAACAGCACGTCGTTCATCGGCGTGCTCGGCCCCAGAACGACCGTGGTCCCCTGTCGGCCGAGGTCCAGCAGGCGGGGCAGCGTCTTGTTGATCAGCGCGGTGGCGCTGATCACGGTGACATCCGACTGCGGAACGACCTCCTCGGCAGCCGACGGCGGCAGCTCGCCGCGCTCCGGCTCCATCTCCAACAGGTAGGCCTTTCCTGCCAACGAGACCACCTGCTCGTTGGACGGAAATCGGCCGATGATGGTCACGGTCTTGCCCGGCGCCATCCGCAGGATCTCTTCGAAGACATTGCCCGGGCTGCCAGACGGTTCGATGAGGGAGTTCAGAGCCGCCAGACCCACGCTCGCCTCGAGCGGCTCCCAGCTCCGCATTCGGGCGGCCAGCTCTAGAGCGCTCCTTCCGACGAGGTCGCCCGCTTCAGCGACCTCCACCTTCCGGTTCGTCTTGTAGGTGTGGGCCATGCCCATGAACCTGCTCTCGACTGCCGTCCAGTGCAGGCCGATGCAGACGCGCTTGACCTCGAAATCGAGGTCAGCCACGCTCTGCAGCAGGTCCTCGATCAGCTTCACCCCTCGTCCTCCGGCTTCGTGTAGTAAGGCCCCTCCGCACACGACCTGCAAAGCGGGCCCTCGTCGCTTTCGATGTCCTTGCCATCGAAGACCTTCTCGCCGCAGCGCGCGCACTCGACCGTCTTCCTGGGCTTTCCGGGGAGCTCCTCAGGCCTGAGGTGTATACAGACCCGGCGCCACGAGAGCAGCTCGTCGTCCGGAGCTCGAAGCACGGCGCGGCACGCGTCCTCACCGTGCTTCGCCTCTGGGTCCACGTGCTTGACATTGACCCGGTAGGCCAGGCCGGTCTCGGCATGGACGAAGGTCGCAGCCATCTTCCCCAGGTCAACGAGCTTGGCGCTGCGCCTTCCAATGCGCGTGCCCGTGACGATCTGGATGGCGTCGGCGATGCAGCGGTCGTTCTCGACGAGCACGATCATCCGCCGGGCGTCCTGCGTGGCGATCAGCGCCATCCCCTTCAGCGCCAGGCGGACCCCCAGGGCCTGTCCCATGCACAAGTGGCCGTGGAAGGCGACGCACCGGTCGAGCAGCTCATCGAGTCGTGTGACCACCATCTCCCACCATGGCCGGGATGCCGGTCACCTTTGCCGCCAAGGGAACCTCTGGTCGTTCCGGTGTCTCCCTTCGCGGAGCGGTGACGAGCCTGATCGTCCAATGGATCGCATAGGTGGCAAGGCCGGCGGTGGATAGCTCCAGCACGCGCAGGATGCAGGTGTGAAGCGCGTCAAAGTCAGCGGGTGCGCACATCAGTTCACCTCTTGGGGGCCGGAGCCTCGACGCCCGGGATCCGCGTCGAGATCGCCCAGCCGACAACTCCGGCCACGACACCGGCTGCCAGGCTCACCACGAGCAGCAGCGGTACCGCGTCCCATGAGACCCACCCCTTCGTCCGGGGGAAGATCGCGATCCAGTAGAAAACGAGCAGTCCGGCGTTTGCACCGCACGCGGCGAGGATGAACCTCCACGGCGGCCTCAGACGCCTGGCCAGCAGCAGCAGGCCGTCGGCTACGATACCGCAGGTGACGAGGGCCAGGACGAACCAGCCACTGCCGAACATGCCCCTCTCGGTCGTGGTCCGCCCGAGGACGACCGTCAGGGCTGCATAGGCCACGGAGAACCCGAGAGCCGCAAGCAGCGCGCCGCCTGGTCTCCTCGCGATGAGGGAGGAGACGAGCATGAAGACCAGCGCCACCGGGCCCAGGACCAGCGCGATTCCGGCCCCTGGCCCCGGCAGGTCCAGCACATGGTGCATCAGCGTCGAGATGGCCGCCCCCGGGAACAAGAAGAGGAAGATCGCGCCCCCCGCCGCGCCGACGAGAACGGCCAGCCCAGCCCTTCCCGGGCTCATGAGGATTGTCGACTTCGTGGAGGTGGCCATGTGGTTCCCTCGAGGTCATCCGCACCCTCGTGCACGGACTCCGCGAACTTACCCGATGTCCTCCGCAGATGCAACACTGTTGCGTTTGCGTCACGCGGCAGCTTTCCGTCTCGCGCTGCAGATGGAGTATCGGCTCACCATTCGAGCGCGAGCTGGCAAGTGGAGGGCGCGGTCGGACAGGCCTGGCCCCGTCGAGACGTCATGCCGCGGAGCGCTACTGGACGAGCTCGAAGAAATCGTAGCTGAGCGTGACCGATTCGATGACGTTCTCGTCGGCTTCGTTGTCCCAGTCGCCGGCGACGAACTTCACGGGCCAGGCGCGGGAGAGCGACCAG
>JAFGIH010000215.1 GCA_016929985.1 Thermoleophilia bacterium
GAGCGGGTCCACTATCTGGGCGCCCAGATAAATCAGGCCCTCAAGAAAGCCGAAGAAGTGCTCGGCATCGAGATAGCCCCGGACGCTTGGGAGAAATCGCAGAACGAGGCCCGGCCGTTCAGGGAGAACCTCGTAAAGCTGGTCGATCTCATGAAGGCCGACCCCGTGCCTATCAGCATAGCCGAGCTCGAGCTGATGGAAGCCCTGTCGTCGTCGTCCACCGGTCGCGGTATCCACCAGGGGATCAGGGCCATGCAGACCCTCATCCCCGAGATGGAGGAACGGGTCAAGGCAGGCATAGGCGTGTCGGAGAAGGGGGCCCCGCGCGTCATGCTGCGGGCCGGGCACGCTTCCGACCCCAGGGTGACCCGTCTGGTGGAAGAGACCGGCCTGGCAGTCCCACTGACGTACATACTGGGGAGTTGGGGCGGGGTCAAAGCCGAACCCAAGGGCGAATATGACACCCCGGGCGAGATCATAGCCGAGTACGAGATGTCGAACGGGTACTACCACGGCACCGAAGCGCAGATCAAGTTCTACGAGAGAGCGGCCGAGTTGATGAAGCTCGATGGCTTCATAACCACCTATCTCTACAACTGCCGCCCGGTGGCGACCATCTCCCACCCCCAGAAGAAGTACCTGGAAGAAAGAACCGGCCTCCCCGTCCTTTCCCTGGAGATCGATGGGTTCGACAGCAGAGCCTACAGCGCTGAGTCATTGAGGACCAAGGTGGAGACCTTCGCCCACATGTTGAAGTCCAGGAAGAGCAAGAACCCAGCGTGACCATGACCATTCCACTATCGCCGACCACAAGGAGCGGGGGACACTCATGCGGGTTGCCGGCATCGATGTAGGAGCCGCCACAGCGAAGGCCGTTGTTCTGGAGAACAGCCGTATGCTCGGTTCAGCCGTGCGACCGACGGGCTATGACGTCAAGCTGGCGGCAGACAGAGTCATGGCGGAGGCGCTCGAGGAAGCCGGACTCTCCATGACCGCAGATGGACTCGATTTCATAGTTGCGACCGGATACGCCAGGGGATCCCTGTCCTTCGCCGACAAGACGGTGACCGAGATCATCTGTCACGCCAAGGGCGCCCACTTCCTCATACCTACCACGAGATTCATCATCGACATCGGCGGCCAGGACTCCAAGGCCATCGAGGTGGACCCTGAAGGCGATGTGGTCAATTTCGCCATGAACGACAAGTGCGCCGCGGGTACCGGAAGGTTCCTGGAGGTCATGGCACATGTGCTCGAAGTGGAGTCTGTGGCCCAGATGGGACCGTTGGCCCTGGAGAGCACGGCGCCGTGCAACATAAGCAGCATCTGCACTGTGTTTGCAGAGACAGAGATAGTGGTGCTGCGGGCGGAAGGGAAAGACAGGCGGGATCTGATAGCCGGCGTGCACAGAGCCATATCGCTCAGGGTGGCCGGCATGGCATCCGGCATCTCCATGAAGCCGGATGCGGTCTTCACAGGGGGTGTCGCCAAGAACATCGGCGTGAAGAAGTTCCTGGAAGAACGATTCGGCATGACCTTCTTGGTCCCGGAAGAACCTCAGATAATCGGAGCGCTGGGAGCGGCTCTCATCGCCCAGGAGGAAGCAGCGTTGACATCGCCGGGCCCCCCACATGCCTGAACCGGGACTCGAACCCGCACGGGCATAGCGTGCCGCTGTTGCGTGGACTACCGGGTAACGGGGAATGCTGAGATGGTAGTGACCGTTGACGCGAGAGGAGGCGAGATGGACACCATCGTCGTGGGGGTGGATGGTTCCGAGGGGGGCATGCTGGCTTTGGAGGTCGCGGTCGAAGAAGCCGCGCTGCGGAAAGCGAGTCTGCGTGTCGTCACGGCCTGGGAGATGCCTCCCGCAGTGGTAGCCGGCTTTGCATACGATTCAGGCTACTACCAGCAGACCATGGCGGAGGCCAAGCAACACGCAGTCGACATAGCGACCAAGGCTCTGGCACGCGTAGCCGAACTGCAATCTTCGTTGCCCTGCGAGAGGCGCGTAGTGGAGGGGCATCATGCCAAGGTCATCCTCGAGGAAGCCAAGGATGCGATCCGGATCGTAGTGGGCACTCGCGGTCACGGTGGCTTCACCGGTCTGCTACTCGGTTCGGTCAGCCAACAGGTCGTCGGCCACGCCCACTGCCCTGTCCTGGTGGTACCGCCAAAGGCGGCTACGACTGCGTGATCTCAGAGATCATGCTCGGACACGTCGCACACCAGTGTGGCGCAAGGCGCTAAGCTTCCTGCAATGACTCAAAAACCCCCAGGTCCTTCGTACAGGTGGGCCATCCTCGTGATGGCCTTCCTCACGGTGTTCGGCGCTCTGGGTCTGTCGCGCTTCGCCTACACGTCGATCCTGCCGCCTATGCAGGAAGCGCTGAACCTGAGCAACACCCAGGCAGGCGGGCTGGCGACCGCCAACCTGGTCGGTTACGTGATCCTGGGCGTCTTCACCGGAGCTCTGGCCGCGCGCATCGGTCCCCGGCGGGTGATCTTCGTGGGCGTTCTGATCATGGCCGCCGGAATGGTGCTCACCGGCATCTCCGACTCGTACGTGCCTGCGCTCGTCGGCAGGGTGCTCGCGGGTTTCGGAGCAGCAGGCTCGAACATCCCGGCCAACACCATCATCGCCATGTGGTTCTCGCGCGCACGCCGGGGCGTCGCCACAGGCTTCGTGTCCACCGGCGCCTCGCTCGGCCTGATCGTGGCCGGACCGCTCGTCCCCTGGATCATGAGCTCATACCCGGTCGCGGGCTGGCGGGTGTCGTGGTACGTGCTTGCGGCCATTGCCTTCCTCCTAGCGATCGCCAGCCTGCTGGTTCTACGCGACCGACCGGGCTACGAACCGGAGGGGTTCGAGTCGGAGACCTCTCACGGCAAGGTCGAATGGCGGAGGCTCTACCTCTCCGGTCAGGTCTGGCGCCTGGGCGCCTGCTACTTCTGCTTCGGCTTCTCATACATCATCTATCTGACGTTCTTCGCCAAGCGGTTGATAGCCGACGTTGGATACACACAACAGCAGGCGGGCACGCTCTTCTTGATCCTCGGCTGTGCCAGCCTGCCCTGCGGCATCACCTGGGGTTGGATCGCCGACCGTATCGGCCGACGGGCCGCCATGGCCATCGCGCTCGGGATGCAGGCGATAGCCGAGACGCTGTTCGCCCTGTGGACGGAGCCCGCCGGACTTACGCTATCAGCCGTCATCTGGGGCCTGTCGGCCTGGGGCATGCCGATGCTGATGGCAGTCACCTCGGGGGACATAGTAGGTCCGGTCATGGCGCCCGCGGCGTACGGCTTCCTCACCATCTTTCACGGCGTCGGCCAGGCGGCCGGACCGTACATCGCGGGCATGATGGCCGACCGTCTCCCCTCTTTCTCTGCGAGTTACCTGTTGGCCTCCGGTGTCGCCTTCGTGGGCGCCGTCGGCCTGGCTCTGCTGCCGCGCGGAGCGACCAA
>JAFGIH010000216.1 GCA_016929985.1 Thermoleophilia bacterium
AGGCGGGACTTGAACCCGCATGAGTTATGCACTCACTAGGCCCTCAACCTAGCGCGTCTGCCAATTCCGCCACTCGGACGAGCGTGGACGAGCAGCGGTGAGTATAGGGCCAGGGGATTGGGGAGTCAACAGGTTTTGAGACCTACTTGTCGGGGGCGAACAAGTGTTCTATACTGACCACGACCGAACGAATGTTCACCGGGAGAAGGCCATGGAGCTGCATGAGAGACAGCAGCGCATCTTGGAAGTCATAGAAGAGGCCGTCAGATCACAAGGCTATCCTCCGACCGTCAGGGAGATCGGTGCTGCAGTAGGCTTGTGTTCGCCTGCCTCGGTTCAGGGGCATCTCAGCGCGCTGGAAGAGATGGGATATATCCGCCGGGGCAGCGCCAAGAGGCGTGCTCTGGAAGTCGTGCGGCCCACCGGGTCCAATCACAGCGCTGTCGGTGTCGGCAATCTCACCGGGGTACCCTTGGTGGGCCGGGTCGCCGCCGGAGTGCCGCTCCTCGCCGAAGAGAATGTGGAGGACTCTCTGGATATCCCGCGGTTCTTGGGCGAAGAGGGTCGGTGTTTCGCCTTGAGGGTTACGGGAACCTCCATGATCAATGCAGGCATCTTAAACGGAGACATTGTCGTAGTCCGGCAACAAGAGACCGCTGACGACGGGGACATCGTGGTAGCTCTCCTTGAAGATGAGGCGACGCTCAAGCGCTTCTACCGCGAAGCCGATCAGGTGCGGCTGCAGCCAGAGAACGATGCCATGCAGCCCATACTCACGCGCGATCCGCGCATCGTCGGGAAGGTCACAGGGGTCCTAAGGAGACTCTGATGGACACATCGAAAGATCAATGCTCCGCGAAGACTCTGGGTGAGTGGTTGTCGAGTCTGCGCCCCGGTGATGCCTGCGTCTGTTGCGGGGCCGAGTTACGGCCCGCTGACCCTCGAGATTCCGCCAGGGTGAGCAGACTACACAGGGTGTCTTCCGCAGGCCAGCCGCAGGGTCGACCTCGTGAGCTCGTGTGCCCGGAGTGCGGCTGTGAGGTCACGGCCGACGTGGCGCCATCGGCGTCAACGCTAGACGGGATGCTGAGCTCGGCTGCATAGACCAACCGAGAACGGTTCACGGGGCGGGGAAGTCCCGCGCCCTGTGTCGTATTGAAGCTGGGCCCTCGGCGAAAGTGGATCTGTTGACGGTTAGCAGGGCTGCGGAGTGTTGTTCGGCCAAGACCTCCTCAGGCTGGGCGACCGGCCGCATGTCTGTGACTATGGCCGTCCACCCGCGCGCACGCCGACGTATCGCAAGTGATGGGACTTCGCGTGAAGAAATGGCTCCTCGGGCAGGACTCGAACCTGCAACACCCTGATTAACAGTCAGGTGCTCTACCATTGAGCTACCGAGGAGCGTAGGCCTCGCGTAGTATAGCAATACGGCTATGTCGTGCAAACGAAACGGCAGATGGTGTAGGGAGGTTTCTGGCCATGCGTAGTGGTTTGTATGTGGAATGCTTCAAGGCGTACGACGTGCGGGGGAGAGTCCCCGGCGAGTTGAACGCTTCCTTGGCGGAGTTCATCGGGCGTGCCTACGCCGGTCTGATCCACCCCGGCCGGGTGGCGGTGGGCCACGATATCCGTGAGACCGGCCCGGAACTGGTCGAAGCTCTCTGCCGGGGGTTGGTAGAGTCTGGAGTGGATGTGATCGACATCGGCTTGGTCGGGACGGAGGAGGTCTACTTCGCGACGTTCTCCTTAGGACTCGACGGCGGGGTCATGGTCACCGCGAGTCACAACCCCCGTGACTACAACGGCATGAAGTTCACGCGCGAGAAGGCTCGTCCCATAAGCGCCGATACCGGTCTCCTGGAAATGGAACAGGCCGTGATGAAGATGCTGAGGGAAGATGGATATATGCACTGGGCGCCACCGCCGTGGCAAGCCACGCGGACCGGAACAATCACTCACAGGGACATCCGACCTGACTATATCGAGCACCTGCTCACGTACGTTGACCCGGCGGATCTCCGCCCACTTAGGATCGTGGTCAACGCAGGTAACGGCGGAGCAGGCCCGGTGATCGATCTTCTGGAGCAGCGTCTTCCCTTCACGTTCATCAAGCTCAATCACGAACCCGACGGTTCATTCCCGAGTGGTGTGCCGAATCCCATGCTGGTCGAGAACCGCACGGTCACCGCTGAGGCGGTAGTGGCGGAGGGTGCCGACCTCGGCATCGCCTGGGACGGCGACTTCGATCGGTGCTTCTTCTTCGACGAGAAGGGCAATTTCGTAGAGGGGTACTATCTTGTAGGCCTGCTGGCCGAACGGGCTCTCAAGCGCCATCCCGGCGGCGTGATCATCAACGATCCGCGGCTGGTGTGGAACACCCGCGAGATGGTGAGCGCAGCCGGAGGCACGTCGGTCATGTCGAAGAGCGGGCATGCCTTCATCAAGGAGAAAATGCGCGAGGTGGACGGCGTCTATGGGGGCGAGATGTCTGCGCACCACTACTTCAAGGAGTTCTCGTACTGCGACAGCGGCATGATCCCGTGGCTGCAGATTACCGCGGCCATGAGTGAGGAGGGCCGTCCGCTGTCGCGGATGGTCGAGGAGCGGATCGAGCGCTACCCGGTGAGTGGGGAGATCAACCTGACTCTCGGCGATCCCGCGGCTGCTTTGGCGGCCATGCGCGAGAGGTATGAGGCCGAGGCGCTTGGTGTTGACGACCTGGATGGTCTGAGCGTGGAGTTCCCCACGTGGCGGTTCAACGTGCGGATGTCGAACACCGAGCCCGTTGTACGGGTGAACGTGGAGACCCGAGGCGACAAGGGACTACTACGGAGCAAGACCGAAGAGGTGCTTAGAATCCTGGAAGGCCTGTCGTGAGAATCGCGCTGGCCCAGATCAACCCCACAGTCGGGGACTTGAAGGGCAACGGGGCGCGCATAACAGAGTGGGCGGCGAAGGCTGCGCAGGCGGGCGCCACCGTGGTGGCGTTTCCCGAATTGGCGATATGCGGCTATCCGCCTGAGGACCTCGTCCTCAAGGACTACTTCCTGGCCGACTGTCGTGACACCCTGGCCGACGTGGCCGCAGATTGCGCCGACGTCGTGGCGCTGGTGGGCATCCCCTTGCGCGAGAACGGGTCGGTCTACAACGCGGTGGCTGTGCTGGCGGGCGGCCGGGTGGCAGGGTGGTACCGCAAGATCCGGCTGCCCAACTATGCGGTCTTCGACGAGAAGCGCTACTTCACACCGGGGAAAACAGTGACCGTCGTGGAGTTGGGCAAGACGCGGCTCGGGATCACCATCTGTGAGGACATCTGGGAAGAGATCGGCCCGGCTGAGGTCGCGGCCGGAGTGGGAGACGCCGACGTAATCCTCAACCTCTCCATGTCTCCCTATCACGCCGGCAAAGGCAAGCTGCGCGAGGCCATGCTTTCGGAGAGAGCAAGGACGGCAGGTGCGTGTGTGTGCTACGTCAACGGCATCGGCGGGCAGGACGAGTTGGTGTTCGATGGGCAGAGCCTGGCCTTCGACCCCCGCGGAGGCCTCGTGGCGCGGGCTGCTCAGTTCGAGGAGGAGCTCGTGCTTGTGGATGTGGATACCGGGCAGCATCCTCGGATGGGCAAGGCGGGTGTACCGAGCGCGTGGCCCGTGGAGATCATCGCATTGGGGGGTCC
>JAFGIH010000217.1 GCA_016929985.1 Thermoleophilia bacterium
GCGCACCTCTTCCCGAAAGACCACCAACGGGAACTCCGTAAGACGGGCGGTCCGTAGCAATCCTTCGGGGATCTCGTGGAGCCACTGCACAAGTTCCAGCACCAAACCTTGCGCTCCGGCGTCCACCAGAGAGCGCAGGTATGCCTCGCGTGCGACCGAGGTGACACGAGCGAGTTCCAATCCGGTGCAGACTATGAGTTCGCCCCCCGAGAGGAACCGCCAGGCATCCATGAGCTCCGACACGTGCACCCAGGTGACCGGCTCGTCGAGACGAGCCTCCCCGGAGACCAGTTCGCCGCCCCGGAAGGCAGGCAGCGCAAGGATCTCGCGCAAAGTGGGAAGGGTCACAGGAGCCGCCTTTCTCGGAGGGCCCGCCGGCTACTCCGGCGAGCGGTAGCCCATCACCGCCTTGACCTCAAGGTACTCGTCGATGCCGAAGCGGCCCCATTCGCGGCCATTGCCCGACTTCTTGTAGCCGCCGAACGGCGCCGTGAGATCAGTGCTGACCCCGTTCAGGTGCACCATGCCCGTGCGCATAGCGCGCGCGACTCTGCGCGCCCGCTCGATCTCGGCCGAGCTGACGTAGCCCGAAAGGCCGAAGTCGCTGGCGTTGGCGATGGCGATGGCGTCCTCCTCGTCCTTGAAGGGGATGATGCAGAGAACGGGGCCGAAGATCTCCTCCCGGGCGATGCGCATGCTGCTGTGCACGTCGGCGAAGACGGTCGGCCGGACGAAGAAGCCGCGGTCCAGACCGGCGGGCCGTCCCGGGCCTCCCGCCACCAGGCGGGCGCCCTCGGCGAGACCGGCCTCGATGTAGCCCTGCACGGTCTCCCACTGTCTCTTGCCCGCCACCGGCCCCAGGAAGACCTTCGAGTCGAGAGGATCGCCGACCAGGAGTCCATCCGCGACCCGGGCCGCGATGGCGACGGCCTCCTCGTAAACGGGCATGGCGACCAGCATCCTGGTGGGCGCATTACAGCTCTGCCCGGAGTTGCGCATGCAGCCTCGCACTCCTCCGGCCACGACCTTCTCCAGATCGACGTCGTCGAAAACGATGTAGGCCGACTTTCCCCCCAGTTCTTGAGAGACGCGTTTGATCGTCGGAGCGGCTGCCTTGGCCACCGACGCCCCCACCTCGGTGGATCCGGTCACCGAGACCATGTCCACGAGTGGGTGAGCGGCAAGCGCGGCGCCGAGCGAGGCCCCGGGACCATTGACCAGGTTGAAGACCCCGGGCGGTATCTTGGCCTCGTGAGCAGCCTCGGCCATGAGTAGAGAGGAAAGGGGCGAGTACTGGCTGGGCTTGAGCACCATAGTGCAACCAGCCGCCAATGCGGGCGCCACCTTCACCATGATCTGGTTCATGGGCCAGTTCCACGGCGAGATGAGGCCGCAGACCCCTATGGGCTCGCGGATGATTCTCGTAGTGCCCCAATCTTCCTCGAAGACGTAACCGGTGAGCACGTCGAAGGCGGTCTGCAGGTGGCGCTCGCCGATCTTGGCCTGCACGCCCTCCGAGAAGGTCTTGGGGATGCCTACCTCGGTGGTCATGGCCGTCGCTATCTCGGGCAGACGGCGCCGGTAGGCTCCGAGCAGGTTCTCGAGCAGCTCGAGACGCTCCTCGCGCGTGGTACGGCTGTAGCTGTCGAACGCGGCGCGCGCGGCCGAGACGGCCGCGTCGATGTCGGCTTCTGAACCTGAGGCGACCTGAGCGACCTCTTCCTCGGTGGCCGGGTCGATCACCGATATCCATCGGTCGGGCTCGACCGGGTCGACCCAGCGTCCGTTGATGTAGAACTGCGCCTCGTGACCCACGTGATCGTCTCCTCGTAGCCGTGCCTCGCCAGAATGGCGCCGCGCCTATTCTACCTTCTGCGGTACCTCGGGCGAGGCTTCGCCGGTCGTGGAGTCGCTGGGCGGGCTCTCCTCCGGGAAGCACACGGTCTCAAGACAGAGCCGCCTGCGAACGGGGAAGAGATCGATGGCGCGGCGGCGCACCAGGGTGCCCCACAAGCCGCGCCGGGCAAAGACAACGATTCCCGCCGCCAGCGCGCCGATGAGGATGAGATACCACGTGCCGTAGTCGGACAGCAACTGCTGCAGCGCGAAGTAGATGATCGCCCCGATGATGGGGCCCTCGATGGTGCCCAGCCCGCCGATGACCACCGCGAAGATCATCAAAGCGCTCCAGTTAAGGCCGAAACCGGCCTCGGGCTGGAGCCGCAGGAGGTTCAGATAGATCACGGCGCCGGTCATTCCGGTCCCAAAGGCGGCGATGATATAGACCCACAGCTTGGAGCGAAAGACGTTCACACCAAGGCCCCTGGCGCCGGTCTCGTCATCTCGTATGGCCGTGAGGGCGAGACCTCTCCGGGAGCGTAGGAGTAAGTAGACGAGCGCGATCGATCCCGCCGCCACGCCCAGGGCCAGCCAGAACACGACGGCCTCGCGCGTGCCACGTTCCACCTGCCCGGCGCTGCTTATGTTCACGCCCGAACCGCCACCCAGCCAGCTGATCTGCGTGACGAGCAGCCGGTAGACCTCCGCGATCACCCAGGTGCCGACGGCGAAATAGCCGCCCCGCAGCCGGAAGGCCAGTCCTGCGGTGGGCACCGCAAACAGGGCAGCCACGAGACCGGCGATGGGCACACACACGAACGGGTTGAGGCCCACCTTCTCGGAGAAGACCCACAAGGCGTATCCGCCGATGCCCACGAAGGCTTGTTGCCCCACTGATACCAGGCCGGCATATCCCGCCAGCAGGTTCCACATCTGAGCCAAGGCGACCAAAGTCAGGAAGGTCACCGCCTGTTTCATGATGTTGGAAGATCCCCAAGCGGGGATGGTCGCCGCGGCGATCACCACGACCGCCGCCACCGGCAGGGCTATGCGGCTGGTCCGTGTCTGGCGTTCGATCTTGAGGGGCTCGGCCATCAACGAGTCCTATCAGCGAGATAGACCATCATTGCACCTGCTTCGCAAACAGACCTTGGGGACGGAAGGCGAGGAGAGCGAGGAAGACAAGGTGCCCCGCCAGCATCCCCCAGCCCTGGTGTGCGTGATCGCCGAGTACTTGAGCGATACCCAAGACCATCCCCCCCACCAACGTGCCCCAGAGCGACCCGAGGCCGCCGATGATCACCGCTTCGTACGCAAAAATGAGCCTGAGCGGACCTGCGCTCGGGCTGAAGGTGGTGCGGATGCCTATGAACACGCCACCTATCGCCACTATGGCGAGAGCGAAGGCCATGGCCATGCCGTAGAGGTGGCGGTTGTCGATACCCATAAGTTGAGCGGCTCGCTGGTTGTCGGCAGTCGCGCGAAAGGCGCGGCCCATGCGCGTGCGGCTCAGGTAGAACTGCAAGAAGAGAAGGACGATGACCGAGGTAAGGAGCGTGATGAGAGGGAACCAACCGATGATCACCTGGTCGCTTATCTTGATAGTGGCGTTCTCGATCCGCCCCGCGTCGAGACCTTTGCTGTTGGCGGTGAAGCCTTCGAGCAACAGGTTCTGGATGATGATCGCGATTCCGAAAGTCGCGAGGATCGCCTGCATCGGACCGGCATCCATCGCGAAGTTGAACAGTCCTCGCTGAATGAGGTAGCCGAAGACGGCCATGACGATCATCACGAGAAGGAGCGTGTAGAAGGGATTGATCTTCAGGGAGCCGACGATAGCCAGAGCGATGTAGGCCGCCATGATGCTGAAGTCGCCGTGAGCCAGATTCACGAGACGCATGACGCCGAACACGAGGGAAAGGCCGGCGGCGAACAGCGCATAGAGTCCGCCGAGTAAGATCCCCTGGATGATGTCGTTGACCCAGACCATCCGTCACACTCCGAAGTAGGCCGCGACGATGGCGTCGTGCTCGAGTTCGCTTGGGACACCCTCGAGAACAAGTCTGCCCTTGAGCATACAGGTGACCCGGTCGGCGAACTTCATCGCCTGGCCGACGTCTTGTTCCACAAGAAGGACGGTCGTTCCCGAGGCCGTGATGGCCGGCATGGTGGCGTATATCCGTTCTACCACGACGGGTGCGAGGCCCAAGGAGACCTCATCCAAGAGCAGGAGCCGTGGATTGGCCATGAGCCCCCGGCCGATGGCAAGGGCCTGCTGCTCTCCGCCCGAAAGACTCAGGGCTTGCCGCTGCTTGAGCCGTGCGAGGAGGGGAAAGAGTTCGTAGACCTTGTCGACGGTCCAAATGCCGGTGCGCCGCGAGTGTGCCCCCACGAGGAGGTTCTCGTGGACGGTCAGGCTGGGAAAGATCCAGCGGCCCTCAGGTACGTACGAGATGCCAAGGCCCACACGCTTGTGGGGTGACAACTGTCCGATGGGCCGCCCGTCGAAGCGGACCTTCTCGTTCTCGGTGCGCAGAAGCCCGCAGATCGTCCGTAGAAGTGTGGACTTGCCCGCCCCGTTCGCCCCGATGATGGCGTGCTTCTCTCCCTCTTCGACCGTGAGCGTGATGTCGAAGAGAGCCCGGAAACTCCCGTACCCGGTGGATATGTCGTCGAGCTCCAGCAGGCTCATACCATGAGACTCCCCATGTACACGTCTCGGACCTGGGGGCTGTTGATGACCGTCACGGGGTCGCCCTCAGCGATCAGGCGACCGAAGTCGATGGCCATAAGCCGGTCGACGACTGCCAGGAGCGCATGCACGATGTGCTCGATCCAGATGATGCTGATGCCCTCGTTGCGAAGTTGCTTGATGGTCTCGATGAGAGACAGCACCTCTTGTTCGGTCAAGCCGCCGGCTATCTCGTCGAGCAGCAGCACCTTGGGCTCCGTCGCCAGCGCCCGGGCTAGCTCGAGGCGCTTCCGCTCGAGCAGGCTGAGCGATTCGGCCAGAACGTTGGCCTGGGGAAGCAGCGCAGCACGATGCAGCGCCCTGGCGCATATCTCGTACGAGGCCTTCTCCGAGCGACCCCTACCGTACGTCCCGCCAACCAGGACGTTCTCGAACACAGTCATCCCTTCAAACGGCTTGGGGATCTGGTAGGTCCGGCCCATGCCCATGTGGCAGCGTATGTCGGGTGGGCGCCGGGTGATGTCCTCGCCGGCAAACACCAGTCTGCCCTCGTCGGCGTGAGTGATGCCTGTGAGCAAGTTCAGCATGGTGGTCTTGCCCGCGCCGTTGGGACCGACGACCCCGAGCGCCTCCCCCTGCTCGAGGGAGACGCTCAGGTCGTCGACCACTTTCACGCCGCCATACGACTTCATGAGGTGTTCGGCTATCAGAATGATGGTCACCTGAATACCTGCGGTGCGTGTGACATGGTCAGGGCCGGGCTTGCTAGGCTCTCTACAACGTAGTCAGGTCTACTATCTCGCCGGTCTGCGGGATCTCCGGGTAGTGGGAATTGTCCACGACTTTCCGTTCCCAGGCACCCGTCTTGCCGATCCACTGGCCACCGACCAACGGGGTGATGGCGCAGTTCGGTAGAGCACCCGCGAACTTCACCGGGCCGACCAGCGTCTGCAGATCGGTCGTCTTGATCGCCTCGACATAGGAAGCCGGGTCGTCGAGGTTGGCCGTCCGCTTGACGACGTCGGTGATGACGTCGAATCCGGCGCCGCCGGTCAGGCCGAGGGCGGGGCTGTACGGGCCACTCTGGACCGCCTCCCAGGCCGCGACCTGCTCCTGGCAGTTCAGACCGGTGAGCGATGACTTGAACGGATGGGTCTTCTCC
>JAFGIH010000218.1 GCA_016929985.1 Thermoleophilia bacterium
ACTTGAGAGCCGGATGCAGAACGAGGAGACGACAGAACAGAGATTCCTGGGGAAGAAGGGCCTTATCATCTTCCTCGCGGCGCTCACGGCCTTCCCGGCGCTGTCTACCGATCTCTACCTGCCGGCTCTACCCGTGATGACCGAATACTTCGGCGTTCCCGAGTACCAGACCAACCTGACCCTCATCGTGTTCTTCATCTTCTTCGCGGTCTCCATGCTGTTCTGGGGGCCGCTGAGCGATCGCTACGGGCGCAAGCCCGTGCTCCTGGTCGGGCTGGCCTGCTACACGGTGGCGGGTGTTCTGTGCGCAGTCGCCGGTAACGTCTCTCAGCTGATCGTGTTTCGCGTTCTGCAGGCGGTGGGGACCGGGGCCGCCAATGCCACGGCGACGGCCATCGTCAAGGACGTCTATCACGGCAGGAGGCGCGAGGTCATCCTGGCGATCATCCAGACCATGACCGTTCTCTCTCCGGCGGTGGCGCCGGTGATCGGCGCGTTGATACTGAGGTTCACGTCGTGGCGTGGGGCCTTCGTGGCCCAGGCCATCCTGGGTCTGCTGGTACTCACGGGATCGGTGATCTTCACGGAGACCGTCGGTCAGAAGCTCACCGGCAACCCCTTGTCGTCGCTGCGGAGGCTGGGCGCGGTCTCGAAGAACCGGGCCTTCATGTTTCTCATCCTCAACTTCGCACTGCTCGGCATGGCGACCATGGCCTTCATCTCGGGGTCTTCGTACATCTATCAGGTGAGGTTCGGAGTCTCCAGCCAGACCTTCAGTCTCTTCTTCGCCCTGTTTGCCGTCGCCGCGGCGGCGGGGGCGCAGGTCTACGTCTGGCTTTCGCGCAGATGGCATCGCAACAAGATCATCACCGGATGCTTCGTGGCTTCCGCCCTCAGCGGCGCGCTCGTCCTGCTTCTGGGCACCAGGGGACCGTGGGCCTTCATCCTGACCTTTCTCCCCACGACGATCGCCTTCAGCTGTTTGCGGCCGCCGGCCTCGTATCTGATGCTTGCGCAGCACGAGGGAGACTCGGGATCGGTAGCCGGGGTCATGACCGCGCTCCACATGGCGATATCGAGCATCGGCATCGTGGTGATCTCGCTCGACCTATGGGGCCGCGTGGAGTTGATCGGCACGATGATCCTCGGTTTCTCCGCCATCAGCCTGGCCCTGTGGTTGGCCATCGGGCAGCCTGTCGTACGCTCTCAGGAGCCGTCCGTCGTGAGCAAGCGGTAGGCAGCATGCATCGGGCGCCGGGGATCAGGCGTCGGTCGGAGCCCGTGCGGCCGGCCGCGCGACGCGGCCACTTGTCTCTTACTTGAGGGGGCGCGCGCAGGTGGACGTGTCGAGTGTGGCCTTTGCCTCCGTTGCACCGGAGCCGTCGAGCTCACCGGCCCGTGCGTCGAGCACGGCCGTCATCTTGCGCCACAGGCAGACGTCGTCCTTGAGATACTTGGCCTTGATGGCGTCGGAGCAGTCGTGCTTCAGAGGGCAGTCCCGACACACCACGCTGCCTGCGCTCTCCGTGGTCGTTTCGTCGGTCTGCTCGCCTTGGTCTATGCGACGTTGCACGTAGGTCAGCAGCCCTTGCACGTTCCCCTGGATCTTGACCTGGAAAGCGGGCATCGCTCGAGGTTCGTCATAGATAAAGGTGCCGGTGCGCCACTGGGCAAGCTCGAACACCTGGTCGAGCACCTGCCGCTGCATGACCTGGCGGACGTTCGTCTCGCTTATGAGGCCCTTGTCCACAAGGCGCTGCCCCAAGGGCTTCATCCGCCTCTCGCCGGGCGTGAGGGCGGCGTCTTCCATGAGAGCCTCGCGCAGCTGCTCCTGAGTGAGGCAACCGGTCTTGACGAGGCGGGCGCCCAGCAGATCGTCGGTGACGGGCAGGGATATGCCCTCCACGTGGCCGTCGACAAGGTAGATGAAACCCTCCTCCGCAGAATCACGCACCTCAAGCACGCCGGTGGCCGTGTTCTGCGCCAAGAATTGGAGTACGCTCGCCAGTCCGAACCTTTGGATGGATCCCTCAAGTATCATCGGTTCCCCCCCCGCGCGATGCTGCACCACTATCGTGGTATCGGCATCCCGGGCGGTCCGGCTTTAGCAGCCGTGGCGCTGCGTGCCCACTGCGCCGTTGTAGGGCCGCCTATTCTTCGGGCGGCGGGCCGAACTGCATGGGCTTGACCCATTCGAGTTCGGGCCGCGGCCGGCCGAACGCCGGCTGCACAGGCTTGCCCGGGTCGTCCTTGGCCGCTTCCTCGGCGAGTGCCTGAGCTTTGCCCCAAGCCTCGTGGCGCTTCCTCACACCCTCGGGATCGGCCTCGAGGGGGAGCACCGAGTCGACGATGGCCTTGAAGTGCTTCTCGAGCGTCTCTTTCTCCTCGGGATAGGGGATGATGTAGAGCTGCTCGTCTTCGATCCCCTTCTTGAGCCACTTGGCGAGATCGATAGGGTCCATGCCCGACTCGTAGATGGTGCGGAGCGAGTTGACGGCCAGGTCGTCGACCAGGTATCCGGTGTTGGCCAGATGCGCCGGCCGCGTGTCGGTGGCGTTGTGGATGTTGGAGTTGATGCTGGCCGGGCAGAGCACCGAGACGCCGATGCCGTACTTGCCCAGGGACAGTCTGTAGCTCTCCATAAGGTTGATGACGGCGGCCTTGGCCGCCGAATAGGGGCCTGTGAAGGGGCCGCCGAAGAAGCCGCCCATGGAGGCCGTTGTGGCGATGTAGCCGCCCTTGCCCGCCTTGATCATGCGGGGTACGAAGGTGACCATGCCGTTGACCACTCCACCCAGGCAGACGCCCATGACCCAGTCGTAGTCCTCATACGTGGACGCTTCGGGGGGGCCGAACGTGTTGACGCCCGCGGTGTTGAAGAGCA
>JAFGIH010000219.1 GCA_016929985.1 Thermoleophilia bacterium
AAGCGACCCCTTGCCTTGCAGGAAATCCACCAACTCCAGCAGGGTCTCCTCGCCCTCGTTGCGCACGACGTAGTCACAGAAATCCATGGCCTCATCGGCCAAGAAGGTGACGTGCGGACCGCCCATGACGACCGGGATACCGGCGTCGCGCACCCTCTGTGTGTACCGATAAGCGCGGATAGCCGTGGACGTGGTGGTTGACATGCCCACCAGATCGGAGGCGAGGACGTCGTCCCAGTCGAGTTCGCTCAGACTCTCGGCATAGATACGCACCTGGTGTCCCCGCTTGGTCAGGAGGGCGCCAAGGAGAGGAAGGCCCAGTCTGATCTGCTTGACGAAGCTGTATACGTGGAAGCCCGGAGCAGCAGGCTCGATGAGGGTTATGCGCACATCGACCTCGCAGTAACGTTACAAGTGCCCTAGAAAGTATGGTAACACAAGCCCTCAGCCGGTCCGGCCGACCTCCTCGGGCCGCGAGGGCAGGGTCACGCGGAAGCAGGTCGACGGGCCCACGCCCACCAATTCCACCCTTCCTCCCAACACGTCGCATATCTCCCGCACCAGTGCCAGTCCAAGGCCCAGCCCATCCACCCGCCGGCCGGACCCACCCCGGTAGAAGCGGTCGAAGACCCGCGCCCTGTCTTCCGCGGAGAGAGGCTCCCCCCCGTTCGACACTACAAGCGTCAGATCTGTGCCGTCCGCGGCCGCCTCCACCGTGACGGGATCCGTCGCCCCATACTGCACGGCGTTACGCAACAGGTTGGCCACAACCTGCCGCAGCATGTCCGCATCGGTGACCGCCCGTACGCCCGGTCGTGCATGCACCACTATGCGCCCGGGCTCGGCAAGGCCCACCTGGACCAAACGCTCCACCTCCTCCGCCACCAGGGCGTCCACGGCCACTGCGGTCATCGTGGGCCGGAACTCGCGGGAGTCGTAGCGCGACAGGGTCAGCAGCGCCTCCACCAGCCGGCGCAACCGGGTCGACTCACGGTAGATGGCTGCCGCCGAGCGCTGCTGCTGCTCCGGCGTGTCCGCCGTCCCGTCGAGGAGCGCCTGCGAGAATCCTTGGATGGAGGTGAGGGGCGTGCGTAGTTCGTGGGCCGCGGTGCCGACGAAACCGCGCAGCGATTCCTCACTGCGTCTCACTTCCCTGCGCATGGCCTCCATGCTGTCGGCCAGCTCCTGCACCTCCCCGGGGTACGACCCCGCGATGGGCTGCTCGTACGAGCCGCCGGCCATACGCCCGGCCGCAGCCGAGAGACGGCGCAGAGGTCGGGTCATCCATGCCCCGAGCCCCAGACCGGCCAGGATCGCCAGCACGATGGCAATACCTCCCGAGATGAACAGCGCCCGAAAGACGCCGGTCCGGGCAGAGAAGGCGTCCGCCCGAGCCAGGGTGACGACGGCCATCCCGCCGGCGCCGTCGGAGTACTCGAAGGGAGCTACAGCCATGAGCACGGCCGCCTTCCGACCCTTCACGGAGGTGAGCGACCCCACGACGCCGCTGGCGGCCCCCTCAGCTCCCAGCCGCTCGGCCTCTGTCCGCATTCGTTCGAGGTACTCCTGTTTGACGGGCAGAGTGCCCGCCCTGGACACCAAGTGAGAACCCTTGAAAACGGCGATACCCGCCCCCGGCGGCAAGACCTGCAGATCTGCCCGCAGAAACGCCGTGATGGCCCTGGCTTCGACCACGTTGACGCGAAGGGCCTCCTCCACCCCCTGAACCTGCTCCGCCGCCTCCAGGGCCTGGTCGAGCAGCAGTTCTATATTCCGGTCAACGAGATAGTCGCCGAGGAAGAAGTAGAACACCGCGCCCACGAGCAACAGAGTCAGCAACGAGACTCCGGCCAGCACGGCCACCAAGCGCCGGCGGATGGACGACCTGGTGATCACCGCGCGTCCGGCCGCGGAGCCCCCGCCGCTCACCGCGCAGCCTCGGGGTCGGCTTTGTAGCCCAGCCCCCACACTGTCTGGATGACGCGGCCCCAAGGGCCGAGCTTCTTGCGCAGCTGCCCCACGTGGACGTCAACCGTGCGGGCGTCACCGAAGGAGACGTAACCCCAGACCTCCTCGAGCAGCCGTTCCCGGGTCAGTGCCAAGCCTCTGTTGATGAGTAGGTAGTGAAGAAGCTCGAACTCCTTGGGAGTCAGCTCCACCGGCATGCCGTCCACCCTCACGGTGCGCTCTGCCGGGGCCAATTCGATGCCGCCGAGCGCCTGCACCGCCTCTCTCGGGTCTTCCTGAGTGCCGGCCCGGCGCTGCACGGCCCGGGCCCGTGCGACGAGCTCGCCGGGGCTGAAAGGTTTCACCATGTAGTCATCGGCGCCCAGTTCGAGGCCGAGGATCTTGTCCTGCTCGGCGTCCTTCGCCGTGAGGATGATGAGAGGCGCCCGCGAGAAGGCCCTCACCGCCTTGAGCACGTCGAAGCCGGAGCCGTCAGGGAGCATGAGATCGAGCACTACGAGAGCCGGATCGTTCTGTTGGATCAGCGCCACCCCGGCGGCCCCGAGCCGGCTGGTGCAGACCCGATACCCTTCTCTCCCCAGGTAGAGCTGGAGCAGCTCAGAGATCGAGGGATCGTCCTCGATGACCACTGCGTTCTTGCGGTGTGCTCCGTCTCGTGCCGCCGCCACTCTCCGCCCATCCTCCCCCGGACATGGTCATGGCGGGGGGCCGGGCCGGGCCTGCCCCCCGCGTCAAGTGTACTTCGTGCTAGCCCGTGGCACCCGTGCCGTCGGCGGCCGGTCGCACATACTTCTTACCGAGATCTCGTAGCTGCTCGAGTGTGCCCTTCAGTTCCTCACGAGCCTTCTGCAGGGCTTCACGCTGTTGTTCGAGCGTCGCCGTCAGCTGGTCGTAGAGAGCCTGATCGGCCGGCGTCATCTCCTCACGCAGCTCCTCCAAGAGCTTGGATCTGAGAAAGCGCACCTCCTGCAACTTGTCGCGCATGGCCCGCCGCACGGCTGCGCCGGGACCGGTGTCCGGCCCTGACTCGTCGCCCACTCCGGCCGCGGCGAGCAGCATGCTCGTCATGACTTCGCCGTCACCCCCCTCGGCGGCGTCGGTCCCGCCGGTCGTGGCCGCCCACGCGACCGTTCCCACCGACAAGAAGACCACCATCGTCACGGCGATCAATAGCCATCTACGTCTCCATAAGCGTTTCACCGTCTACGCCTCCTTCGGTACGCGTTCATTGGAACCGGTCCGACTGCTCAATAGCATTGTGAGGGGCAGATGTGAGGAAAGTGTCAGAGAAGACCCAAATCTGCTTAAGGAAGCCAGGTGTTGCGATATCATTGTGCACCTATGTCACAGATAGTCCACACCGACGACGACCGCGATATCCTCTTCAAAGCGCTTGGCATCACCAGCGTCGACGAACTCTTCTCCCCGATACCCGCGCCCCTCATGGTCGACAGACTCGACCTCCCGCAGGGGCTCAGCGAGCCCGAGACCCGTGCGCGGGTGGAAGAGCTGGCAGCGCAAGACCGGCCCCCGCACTCCGCGTCTTTCCTCGGCGCGGGCTGCTACCGCCATTTCGTCCCGGCCACCGTGCGCGCGATCACCTCCCGGGGCGAGTTCGCCACCGCCTACACGCCGTATCAACCCGAGGTGAGCCAGGGCACGCTTCAGCACATCTTCGAGTTCCAGACCTGCGTATGCGAGCTCACGGGGCTGGAGGTCGCGAACGCTTCGCTCTACGATGGACCTTCCGCCCTGGCGGAG
>JAFGIH010000220.1 GCA_016929985.1 Thermoleophilia bacterium
GACATCGCCCAGATCGACCGCTCCATGCGCTGGGGCTACGCTTGGGACCTCGGGCCGTTCGGGCTATGGGATGCACTCGGCGTCAAGGAGACGGTCGAGCGGATGAAGGCCGAAGGGCGGGCAGTCCCCGAGTGGGTGCTCAAACTGGCCGCCTCCGATGCTCCCTTCTTCTACAAGAAAGAATCGGATGGGCTCAAGGTATGGGGCCCGGGACAGGAAAGCCACAAGCCGCTCGCTCCGCGCAAGCGCGTCATCGATCTCGCCGACCTCAAAGCAAGCGGCAAGACCCTCGACGAGAACGAGCACGCCAGCCTCATCGACCTGGGAGACCGGGTGGCCTGCGTTGAGTTCCACACCAAGGCCAACATTGTGGGCGAGGGCGTGCAGCTCTTCATCCTCAAGGCCATCGAGAACGCCGGGGATGCCTACGACGCCTTGGTGATAGGTAACCAGGGTGCCCACTTCTCTGGTGGAGCCGACATCAAGCTGATGTTGGACAAGATCGCGGCCGAGGATTGGAATGGCATCGAACACCTCGTCCGCACCGCGCAACGGACCAGCATGACCATGAAGTACGCCGCTATCCCTATCGTCGCGGCGCCCTTCGGCAAGGTTCTGGGCGGAGGCCTGGAGCTCTGTCTGCACTGCCACCGCGTGCAGGCCCACGCGGATGTGAATATGGGTCTGGTGGAGACCAGTGTGGGGCTGGTGCCGGCGGCCGGAGGGATGAAGGAGGCCGTTTTCCGCACCATGGCGCCTGCACAGGGCGTCAACTGGCCGTGGTTCATCATGCAGCGCTCGTTCGAGGCCATCACCATGGCCAAGGTCAGCTCCTCCGCCTGGGACGCCTTCGATCTCGGCTACCTGCGTCCCGGTGACGGCGTGACCATGAATCGTGACAGTCTCATCTATGCCGCCAAGCAGACGGCGCTCGCCATGCTCGAATCGGGCTGGCAGACACCGGCTCCTGTGAAGGTGAAAGTCATGGGCGTGGATGGTATGGGCAACTTCCGCTGGGTACTCGCGAACGTACGCGGCGGCGACTTCATCTCCGACCACGATGAGTACCTATCCAACAAGGTGGGTTGGGTCCTCTCGGGCGGCCAGGTGGAGATCAACGCGGAGGTCGACGAGCAATACCTGCTCGACCTTGAGCGCAAGGCGTTCCTGGAAGTGTGCCGCACGCCCAAGAGCATCGAGCGGATGCAACACATCCTGAACACCGGCAAACCCCTCCGCAACTAGCCCGCGGCGTGTCGTGAGGAGCGAAGGAGACCCTTCATGAAAGAAGCAGTCATCGTATCGGCGGTACGCACGCCGGTGGGAAAAGCCCCCAGGGGGATGTTCAAGACCGTTCAACCGGAGCACCTCTCTGTGACCGCCATCCGGGCGGCGCTCGAACGTGCGCCGGGCTTGGATCCGGCGGAGATCGACGACGTCATCATGGGGTGCGCCTTCCCAGAGGCGGAACAAGGCCTCAACTGCGCGCGCAACTATGCGCTGCTGGCGGGCATCCCCGACACCGTCCCCGGGGTGACCCTCACCCGCTTCTGCGCCTCGGGGTTGCAGGCCATCGTCTTCGCGGCTCAGGCGATCATGACCGGGCAGGCCGAGGTCATCCTCGCGGGTGGCATAGAGACCATGTCGCGGGTCCCAGGCGGCGGCAACAAGCAGATGAGCAGCTGGGATATGCAGGAGGTCAACCCCGGTGTGTATGCGAGCATGGGCATCACCGCCGAGAACGTTGCCGAGCGTTTCAACATCGGCCGCGAAGAGCAAGACGTCTTCGCGGCCGAGAGCCAGCGCCGGGCCCTGGCGGCCATTCAGAACGGCACTTTCGCCGACGAGATAGTGCCCGTCGAGATCACGCACAGGCTGCCCGGTCCGGACGGCACCGTGATCGAGAAGAAGACCATGGCCACCACCGACGAGGGCGTACGCCCGGGTACCACGGTTGAAGTGCTCTCCAGACTGAGGCCGGTCTTCAAGAAGAACGGCACCGTCACGGCGGGCAATTCCTCGCAGACCAGTGATGGTGCGGCCGCGGCCATCGTGATGACCGCGGAGAAGGCCGAAGCTCTCGGTTTGGAGCCACTGGGCAGATTCGTGGCCTTTGCTGCGGCCGGCTGCGACCCCGCCCTCATGGGCATCGGTCCCTACTACGCCATCCCAAAGGTGCTGAAGCTGGCCGGGATGACCATGGAGCAGATGGAGCTGATAGAGCTCAACGAGGCTTTTGCCAGTCAGTCGGTCTACTGCATGCGGGAGTTGGGCATCGACCGGGAGATCCTCAACGTGAACGGCGGGGCCATCGCGTTGGGCCACCCGTTGGGCGCGACGGGAGCGAAGCTCACCGCCACCCTGCTTCACGAGATGAAACGCCGTGACAATCGCTACGGTCTGGTCAGCATGTGCGCGGCGGGCGGCATCGGTTGCGCCGCGATCTTCGAGAGACTCTAGGAGGAGTGATGGTGCTCGGTAAGTTTGCAGTCGACTACGAAGAACGAGTCAACTATCCTCGCTTGCGGGCGGAGCGGTTGCAGCGGGCCAAGGATGAGATTAACAAGGCCAGTCTCGGGGCTGTCGTGACCTGGGATGAGGCCAATGTCCGCTACATGACCGGCTACTACATCACTACCCCCAACCGGCCTCTGGAGGCGCAGTTCTGCTTCTGCGCCCGCAATGGCGATCCGCACATCATCGGCGGCAACGACCAGGAGGGCCTCATCGAGCGGATGCCGTGGATGGAAGGCCGGATCCACGCCCCTGCCGGCATCGCCAAGATCGCGGC
>JAFGIH010000221.1 GCA_016929985.1 Thermoleophilia bacterium
AGCCACCGCAAGGTCCGGCGGGACGGAGCAGCCGGACCGGTCTCGTCCTGGGTATCGTCGCGGCCGCGATCGTGGTTCTGGCAGGCATAGGGGTCGGCGTCTACTTCGGCTTCCTCCGGGATGGCGACGACGGACAGACCGCAGGCAATGGGACGGTCACCACCAGGACGTCAAGCACCGAAACGGACGGCACGGGTACGACGGACTCCGAGTCGTCCACGACCACCGCAACGACCGGCCAGACCACATCCTCCGGCGCCGGCACTGACAGCACAGTGCCTGGCGGCAACACGGCCCAGACGATCCCGAGTCTGGGCTCGTCCACGACCGGGGGGAACACCTCGACCAGCCGGACCACGACGACCGAGGATGCCTACATGGTCTATCTCGATGCCGCGAGCGAGCTCGTGTTCGACCTCGAGGCTTGTGACCTGCGGATCCCGGAACTGGCGACCGAGATCAACAACACCCTGCCCGATGTGGACGAATGGGTGTATCAGGATCTGCAGGACATGATCGACACGCTTCTGGAGGACGGCGAACGCATGCTCTATCTGGACGTGCCGCCGGAGTTCCGGGAGGCCAACGACCATCTGGACGCGGCGACCACGAGTATGATCAACCGCATCACGTTCACCATGACGGGCATCGAGGAGTTGTGGAGGACCGGGAACAGGAACGCGGGCAACAGCTACTTCGAATCCGGCCGGGTGGAACGTGATCGCTATCGTTCGGAGATCCAGAAGTATCACGAGACGCTGCCCGTGAGCTGAGGGCGGCGCATGCCGGGCCCGCACATAGACGTCTACCTGGGTGACAATCTCGAGATCCTGGCAGGGTTCGAGTCGGGGTCGTTTCCCCTCATCTACGTCGATCCGCCCTTCAACACCGGGAGAGCGCAGACGCGGACGCAGATAGGCACCGTCCGCGACGAGTGCGGCGACCGGGTGGGCTTTCATGGCCGTCGCTACAAGACGGTCACAGTGGGAAAGCGTTCGTTCGCCGACAGCTTCGACGACTTCCTGGCTTTCATCGAGCCGCGGCTCACCGAGGCTCACCGTCTGTTGACCCCGCGGGGGAGTTTCTTCATGCATATCGACTACCGCGAGGCGCACTACTGCAAGGTGCTGCTGGACACCATCTTCGGTAGGGAGTGCTTCATCAACGAGATCGTGTGGGCTTACGACTACGGGGCCAGGAGCAAGAGCCGTTGGTCCGCCAAGCACGACAACATCCTGTGGTACGCCAAAGACCCGGCGCACTTCACCTTCCGGTACGAGGATATCGACCGCATCCCGTACAGGGCTCCCAGCCTCGTGACCCCCGACAAGGCTGCGCGGGGCAAGACCCCCACCGACGTGTGGTGGCACACGATCGTGAGTCCTACCGGCAAGGAGAAGACCGGTTATCCCACGCAGAAACCCCTCGGCATCATGAACCGCATCGTGCGTGTGCACAGCCACCCGGGCGACTGCGTGCTCGATTTCTTCGCGGGCAGCGGCACCACGGGGGAGGCGGCCTATCGGAACGGACGGAGCGCCGTGCTCATCGACTGCAGCGAGGAGGCCGTGAGGGTCATGGCGCGGCGGCTGGCGTTCGCCGACCCGGCGTTCCACTGCTTCAAGCCAGGGCCTGGGCCGACCGGCGACCCGGCGGCGTAGGAATCTTGACAGCTTCGGTCGTCTGAGCCATTGTGGGCGCAGCGCGGCATCGGCGACCATGGGGGAGATACATGGGCTTCTCGCGATTCAAAGCCTACGACTACGGGGTCTTCGGCCTCTTCATCTTGACCATCATCGGGGTGAGTCTGCGCTGGTACTCCGTCTCTCTTTCCATCAACGGTCAGGACTTGGGCTCCGCGACGGTGAGCGGCTGGGAGTTCAGTCTGGGCGTCATGGCCTTCGTGTTCGCTCTGATCGCCGCCCTCTGGGTGGGGCTGAAGGCGGTCATCGCGCCGCAAGGCAAGCTCCCCTATTGGTACTTGGAGGGGGTCGTTCTGATAGTGGCTGGCGCGCTGATAGTCGTGTGCGCGCTCATCCGGTTCATCGACAAACCGGGCGGGGGCGAGGAAGCCTTCGGCGTGGGAGTGCACTACGGGGTGGGTCTCTACCTGACGCTCATCGCCGGGCTGCTCATGGTGGTCTGTGGATACCTGGCCTCGCGCGATCCCGAGCTGGCCCCGGCTACGACGGCACGGCCACCGTCGGCGCGGCCGCCGGTGGCCGGCCCCGCCCGCCCCGGCATGCGCTACTGCCAGAATTGCGGTGCGGAGGTGGATGCGGGGGCGCGGTTCTGCCGCTCTTGTGGGGCGCCTCGCTGACCGGCCGCTCGTGCACTGACTCTCGGTGACTTGTGCCGCATGGCCCATGGGGCTCATCGCTCCCCCTCGCGCGGCGCGTGCCCGCGAGGGTCCGACTCTTGCCCGCGTTCTCGCGCGGCTGGGGCAGTCGCATGGGCTCGCGTGCGATGCGCTTCGCGTCGCGCGCGCGGCCTCGCTCCTTTCCCCAGCCCGCTTAGCGGGCGCGAAACTTCGCTCCTCACCCCATGGGCCATGCGGGACCACTCACTGAAAGGAGTGCTCGAGCAGCCCGCGCTCATCGCCCAGGGGTCGGTGACGTGCACTCCTCGATGACGCGCGCTGGGGCAGTCGCATGGGCTCGCGTGCGATGCGCTTCGCGTCGCGCGCGCGGCCTCGCTTCCGTGCGCGGGGCTTCGGGGCTTTCATCGCATGGGGTTCTCACGTAGTGTTGTCCGCGCTTATGGGGCGTTGGCCGGCGGTGCAGGGATGGCCGGGCTCGCATCCACAACGGAGCGGGCTCAAAGACTTGGGTCGCCGGGAGGTGCTTGGTGTCGAGTTTCCAGGACGACGGGACTCTCAACCTCGTGATGGAGGGGCTGGGCGAGTTCTCTGTTGACTACGAACTCAGCGGCGGCAGGATCACCATCGACATGATGGGGGAGAAGACGACGGCTCCCTACAGGCTCGATGGCGACACCATTACCATCTCGCCGGAGGGTGAGCCCCGGGTAGTGTTCACGCGGAGCAGCTGTAGCGGAACGCCGTCCCGCAGGACGGGACTCACGGGGGGTCCGGGCGTCGCACCGGGCCCGTTTCTCCGTGTCTCACGTATTGGCGAGGCCGGCCTATGACGCCCGCGTATCGGTCCCACGGAAAAGCTCGCAAAACGCTAGTTTCCGCTGCAATTCTCATGCCCTGCCCGCGCGCGCGTGCGGCTTTCGTGATAGCCTTCTTGTCTTGGTAAGACACCTTGCCGACCGCGCACGATCGTGGTCAGTCCCAAGAACGTTGGAGGGAACGGTATGAAGGTGCTCGAGGAAGGGGTCAACCCCCTCTTCACGGATCCCGACCCGGATCACGCTCGTGAGTTCTTCCGTGAGAAGTCGCGAGCGATGGTCGACAAACGGATGGGCGAGAAGGAAGCGGTGGAGAGGTTCGTCACCGACGGGTGTTATCTCGCCATCGGCGGTTTCGGGGCTAACCGTATTCCCAACGCCATCGTCCACGAGATCGTGAGACAGCGGAAGAAGAACCTGGGTTTTCTCGGCCATACCTCCACGCACGACTTCCAGGTGCTCTGTGCGGGCAAGGTCTTCAACCGGGTCGACTCGGCCTACATCGTGGGCCTGGAGGCCAGGGGGCTTTCGCGCAACGCCCGGCGGTACATGGAGTCCGGCGAGGTGCAGGTGACCGAATGGAGCAACTACGCGCTGGCTGCGAGGTTGAAGGCCGCCGCCGACGGCGTCTCTTTCGGCATCATCCGCTGCATGCTGGGCACCGACACCTTCAAGATGTCCGCGGCCAAGGTCATCGAGTGCCCGTTCACGGGCAAGAAGTTCGCGGCTGTACCTGCCCTGTGGCCTGATGTGGCGGCTATCCACGTCCACGAGGCCGATATGTACGGCAACGCGGTCATCCGCGGCATCTCGGTGGCCGACCTAGAATTGGCCCGCGCGGCCAAGCGCCTCATCATCACCACGGAGCGCCTGGTGCACAACTCCGTCATCCGCGACGACCCTACCATCACGTCCATCCCCTTCTATCTGGTGGATGCCGTGGTTGAGGTGCCTTACGGCAGCTATCCGGGCAACATGCCATATCTGTACTTCTCCGACGAAGAGCACATCGCCGAGTGGCTGAAGGCGGAGAAGGATCTCGAGGAGTTCGAGAAGTTCCTGGATCACTACATCTACAGCGTTCCTGATTTCAAGGAGTATCTCGTGCGTTGTGGGGGACTGAAGAGGATCGAAGAGCTTCAGAAGCTCGAGAACGTTGTCGAGGCCTGACGGACGCTTGAGGCGAAGGAGCTACTAGATATGGCACCCCAATACAACATGATGGAACTTATGATCTGCGTGGCCTCTCGGTACCTCGAGAACGGCAAGACCGTGGCCGTCGGCACCGGGGCTCCCTGCGCAGCGGCCATGCTGGCGCAGAAGACAGGCTCGCCCGACCTGGTGATCCTTTTCGAGGCCGGCGGCGTCGCACCCATGCTGCCCAAGATGCCCATCTCGGTGGGTGACTCGAGCACCTTCTACCGAGCAGTCATGGCTGCCGGCATGTCGGAGATGATGACCACCTGTGCGCGTGGCCAGGTGGACTACGCGTTCCTGGGCGGCGCCCAGATCGACAAGTTCGGTAACATCAACTCCACCTGCATCGGCGACTACTATCATCCCAAAGTGCGTTTTCCGGGCAGCGGCGGGGCCAACGACTTCGCGTCGCTCTGCTGGCGCACCATGATCATGACCGTCCACGAGAAAGCCCGCTTCGTAGAGAAGTGCGACTTCATCACCTCTCCCGGCTTCCTGGGCGGAGACGGCGGACGCGAAGAGGCGGGTCTGCCCGAGGGCGGCCCTTACAAGATCATCACCGACCTGGCGGTCATGGGGTTCGACGAGACGACGCACGCTATGAGGATCGAGTCGTTGCACCCGGGTGTGGATGTAGCCAAGGTGCAGAGCGAGACGGGCTTCGAGCTCATCGTGCCGGCAGAGATTGGGCGCACGGAGCCGCCGAGCGCGGATGAGTTGCGAGTGCTGCGCGATGAGGTCGACCCCGGCAGGCTGGTGATCGGCCGGGCGTAGACTCTCGGCCGGGCATAGGCCAGACGCCGCGGCCTGAGCTGCTGCGCGTGCAGGTGGTGTTCGTAGGCGCAAAGAAGGGGGGGCTCCGAAGAGCCCCCCCTTGTGGTCCTTCAAGGCAGTGCGTGCAAGTGCCCGCTGCCGCCTGATGTGACCGGTCCTACTTCATGATGCTGTGGTACATCACATCGAAGATGTCGGTGTTGTCGATGTAAGCTCCACGGACCGGGTCGATGCCCCTGACCTGGGTCTTGAAGAATGCGGCGTTGGCGCCCTTGGCATATACCGGGACCAATGCATTGGTGTGCCAGTAGAACTTCACGCCGGTGTCAGGATTGTCGTACTGGGCGCGATGGTTGTAGTAGGTGACGGTGGGGAGCTCGCCCGCGCCGTTGTTCACGATCGGCACGAAGACAGTCGGGTCGCCGCGGACGATGAACCGCGGAGCGCTCGGATATTCAGCCATGCCGGCGGTGGAGTCGGGGCCCCAGATGCCGCCGGTCTCATGGTCGCTGGTGACGATCAGGAGGGTCTCACCCCAGTTGCTGTTGGCCTCGACCCAGTCGTGCACTGCCTGGACGGCGTCATTGAAGTCAATCTGCTCTTCGATAGCCCGGCCGAGCCAGCCAAAGTGGTTGCCATAGTCGATATTGGCGCCCTCGATCATGACCACGAAGCCGTCAGGATCTTGGTCGAGCACGTTGAGCGCGACCATGGACATCTCAGTCAGCGTGGGCGAGGTCTCGAGCAGAGGAACGGTGAAGGGGGTGTCGTCCGCGGCGCCGGTGCGGTAGAACTGCGTGTAGCCGCTGCCGATCCCGTCATCGCCGGCATTCTGGATCACGCCGGCCACCCTCTCCGGGGTCTCACCGGTCATCATAGCCTGGAAGTCGGCCCTGGACTCTATCAGACTCCAGTTCTCCACCTCGCCGTCGCCATCGGCGTCGTTACCGATCTTGCCTGCGACCAGGTCGTTCCACGTGGACTCTTTCCACAGATACTTGCTGGTGTCGCTGAAAACGGGGGTCTCCCGCTTTTCGCCATTGAGGTTGTACCAGGGATTGTGCGCCCCGATGACGAGGTCCA
>JAFGIH010000222.1 GCA_016929985.1 Thermoleophilia bacterium
CGGACCTCGCTGTTCGCCAGCAGGGCCAGCCCGAGGCCCGCGAGGTATCCGAGAGTCACTGTGCCTGCCATGTACGCGAACGTGCGTGCGAGAGTCGTGTAGAACAGGTCGTCCCGGAACATCTGTACGTAGTTCTCAAGTCCGACCCACTTGCCGCTGCGCGCCAGCCCGGTCCAGTCTGTGAGACTGTAGTAGATCGTCGGGAGGATGGGGATGATGTTGAACAGGAGCGTCCCGACCACCACCGGTCCGACGAGGGCCCAGCCGCTCAGGTCGCGCCTCCAGCCCCTTGCGAGAATAGCCACGGCGAGCCTCCAGGGCGAATAACGCGGGGAGGGGTCATCCGACCCCCGCCCCGCGGCTGCACTACCTGCGCTGCAACTCTCTGATGCGGTTGTCCATTTCCGCCTGGATGCGCTGCAGGAACTCCTTGGGCGTCTTGGTGCCGTTGATCAACTCGGGGCCGATCGCGGTCTGCTGCTTCTTCCACACCGCGCCGAGGGGGCTCTTGGGCATCGGCGCCTCGTAGTCGAGGGCGTCGGCGTAGACCGCGCGGTGCTTCGGGACCGCCGCGGCCAGGAATGCGCCCTGCGCCGCCGTCCGCAGCACCGGCACGCCGTATCCCCAATCGACGAGGGTCTTCTGCCCTTCCGGACCCATGAAATAGGCGTAGACGCGAAAGGCCGCATCCGGGTTCTTGGATGTCTTGGGGATCGCGAATGAGCGTACGTAGCTGACCGAATAGGCCTTTTCCCTGGCCTTGGGCATCGGCGCCACGTCCCACTCGATACCCTGCTGAATCGCCGGCTTGATGCCCTCGTTGTCCCAGATGGCCACCAGCTTCTTGTTGTTGAAAAGCACGCGCTTGTCATCCTCAAAGAAGGGGGCGTAGTGGTGCTTTACCGAAAGGGCCTGGAACTCCGCAAGGATGTCGATGATCTTGTCCTGGACAAAATCGGCCTTCGTGTTGTCGGTGGTCACCGGCACGGTCCCGTTGCTGAACATAAAGGGGGTCACGATGTTGAGCGGATACCCGAATCCGTAGATCTCCGGACGCCCATCCTTGTTGGCGTCCACGGTGAGCTTGCCCATATCGGCCACGAACCTCGACCATTCCCACGTACTTTTCCAATCGCCGGGAAAGGTGAGACCTGCGTCCTTGACCATGTTCACGTTGTAGTGAATCACGTTGGTGCCAAACGCCAGGTTGGCCGAGTACATCTTGCCGCCCACCGAGAGGACCTCAAAGGTCGCCCCGAAGTAGTCGGCGCGCTTGAGGTACTTGTCGATGTAGGGATCGAGGTGGACGATCTGCTCCTGGGTGGCCAGATCGTAGACGTCGTCGTCGTTGACACGGATGACGTCGGGTGCGGTGCCTCCGGCGAACAGGGCGCGCACCTTGGTCCAACTGTTTTCCGGAAGCGGAAGATAGTTCAGCTTGATGCTCGGCTCTGCCTTGTTAAAGCCCTCGATCAGCTTCTGGAACATCTCCTGGTCGGTCTGCGCCCCGATGGCCATGAAGTCGAGTGATACGACGCCGACACCCGCCTTGGCACCTCCATCGCCCTGGCCGGAGGCCCAGACCATGGTTGCGCCTGCCAGCAACCCCGCCACGAGAACCGTGATCAGCGTTCTCTTCACAGAACACCTCCTTATGCGAATACCTAAGGCGGGTAACACCCGCTCCTGCTCACCTATGATCTCGCCGGGGCACGCGCCTGTTTGCCCCCCACGAAGGTCCTGTACTTGGCGATGACATCATCGACGTGGGCACTCATCGCGCTCTCCGCCGCGGCGGCATCCCTGTTCCTGATGGCCGCCACGATCTGCAGATGCCTCCTGCGCGACACCCGCAGCGCCTTGCGGTCCTGATTGATGTGGGCAAGCTGCATGTGCACGACGTCTCTGATGCTCTGCAGGCTCTTGAGCAGAACCCGATTGGCGGCGATGGCCCCGATGCGCTGGTGAAACTTGACGTCGTGGCGGGTGTACGCCTGGCCGTCGCCATGCTCCAGATCCTGGTCGAGAATCGCCAGCATTTCGTCGAGTTGGCGCAGGTCCCTGTCGGAGCGCACTATAGCGGCCTCGCGGACGTGGTAGCACTCGATCACGCGACGCGCCTCGAAGAGTCCCTCCAGAATCGGGCCACCCTCGGCGACAAAGATCCCTTTTCCGTGGGCGACTCTGAGAATCCCGAGCGACTCCAGCGCCTGCAGCGCCTCGCGGACAGTGACGGTGCTGAGCTCCAGCGTGGCCGCGAGCTCCTGCACGGGTGGCAGGCGGTCGCCCGGCTCGAGACAGCGCACCGTGATGAGATCGAGAATGCCCTTGAGGGCGAGGGAGCCGCGCGAGGCGCCGACCGCCAGCATAGGGTCATATAATCACTAGCTGACTCGGTTGTCAAGGACGGCTGGGGAGCGGCGGCGTCAGCCCGCGCTTAAGGTGCTTGCCGATCGCCTTGAGATTCGCCAGCCTCATCTCGCTGTACTTGCGCGAGAGCACGAAGCCCCTGGCACCCGCCTTGTAGCTGGCTTCGAGCACATCGACCAGGTCCTCGGGCTCCGACCGCCGCTCAGGCTCCCCGCTCGGGATATCGACGTCGATCCCCGGGTAGACGGGTACTTGGTCCCCGGTTGCGGCCCTGATGCGCTCGATCTCCTTTGCCACGTATGCACCGGCGAGCTTGGTCTCGTTCATCTTGTCGTAGCCGGGGCCGTCGAGTCCAAGGATCGCGTGGTAGAGCTCCGACACGAGCTGCGGGGAAACATCGCGAAACAGGCGCTTGTGGTGGGGGTCGATGCAGCGGCGGCGCATCCGCTCGCAACCGCAGGCGTGGTAGATGGCCGGCTTGAGGTAGTCGGCGTAGTCAACATAAGCTGCGTAGTTCGTTTCGGCCCGAAGGATCGGATCGTAGACGATCGTGTGCCACAGGTGCCATCCCACCTGTACCCTGGCGTCGATCGCCTTGACCACCCCGTAGATCTCCTTGCGCATCGACTCCCGCGCGTCCATGTAGAGCTTTTCCCAGGCGAGGATCTCGGGGTAAGAGAGCAGGATGCGCAGCAGCTCGACGAAGTAGCCCTCACGCGGGATCTCGTTGGTCCCGGTCACGTAGCGGTAGAGGCGGGTCATCCCCTCGCGTGCCCGCTCGGGGTCGATGCCGCGCCCGAGGCCGGC
>JAFGIH010000022.1 GCA_016929985.1 Thermoleophilia bacterium
GAAGACCCGCTGTCTGAGGCCGGTCCCGAATTCCTTGTTGTTCCGCTGCCTGATAACCGTGTTGACCCACGGGATGTCTATGGACACGGGACAGACCTCCGTGCATCGCGAACAGGTGGTGCACAGCCCGCTGAAGTCCCAAGCCTCAGAATGTCCTCTGGTGATGTACGTCCAGGCGCACCCTATGCCACCCGGGTAAGGGTCGCCGCCGAACACGTGACCGCCCACCAGCGTGTACGGCGCGCATGCGTTGAGACATGCCCCGCAGCGGATGCACCTGAGGACCTGGCGCAGTTCCGGATCGGCACGGGCGACGCTGCGCCCGTTGTCCAGGATCACGATGTGGCATTCGCGCTCTACGTTCGGGACGTCATCATCGTCAGACGCGCGCGCCACGAGCGGAGACGACTGCCGGCCCGTGATGAGCGAGACGTAACTGGTCAGCTTCTGACCGGTCGCGCTCCGCGACAGGAGCTCTAGGAAGACCCCCAGATCGGCCAGAGTGGCGATGAGCTTCTCGCTCCCCAGCAGGGCCACGTGCAGCGGAGGGAGCAGCGTGGTGAGGCTCGCGTTCCCCTCGTTCTCCACCAACACGATGCTGCCCGTCTCGGCGACGGCGAAGTTGGCGCCTGTGACTCCCATGTCGGCGTCCAGGAAGCACGCCCGGAGGTCCTCGCGGACAAGTCTGGCAAGGCCCTCGGCGTCCTCGGGCGGATGGGGCATGCCCATCTTGTCCGCGAACAGCCGGATGATCTCCTCCCTGCTCTTGTGGACGGCAGGGACGACCAGGTGGCTGGGGCGCTCCCCGGCAAGCTGGATGATCCTCTCGCCGAGGTCACCTTCGACGACGGCCATCCCCGCGCTCTCCAAGGCGGGACCCAGATGGATCTCCTCAGCGGTCATGGACTTGGACTTCATCACGCTGCGGACGCCCCGCGTACGAGCCAGTTCGACGATATACGACCGCGCCTCTTCGGCGGTCTGAAGGGTCACCACCACTGCCCCGGCGGCCGCTGCCCTGTCCCGAAACTCTGCGAGCAGCCGGTCCTGGTCGGCGATCGCCTCCTCCTTGATGCGGCGGGCTACAGCGCGGAGGTCCTCAAAGCACCCCGGCGAGGGCCAGGAGGCCGCTCGCCGCTGCCGCATGGTCTCCATAGCCCGGCTCATGGCCTGCTCGAGCACCGGGTCCGCGAGCGCTTCGCGGATCTCCCGGCCGATGTCGCGCTGGTGACGGCTATTCATCAACGATCACCACATCGAGTCGAAGAGGGCCGTGCACGCCGATCACGGGCGTGAGCTCGATGTCGGACGTGCGTGACGGTCCCGTGACCAGGGCGATACGCGAGCCGGGAATGGCGATCAGCGACGCGGTCTCCCGGAGCGCCGCCGCGAGATCAGGAAGGATGGCGCCGGCAGACAGGATGGCCACGTGGTGGGGCGGCAGGGTCGAGACCAGTCCCTCAAGGCCGGTCCCCGGTCCGACGACCACGGTGCCGGACGCGGCGATGCCGGCCAGCGCCCGGCCGATGCCGGCATCCACACTCGGGAGCGCCTGCGCGGCTTCGTCGCCAGCGCCCTCGCACACGACCGCGATGCCCCGGCTCCGCAGCTCGACGGCGACCTGCTCGAGCCCGGCGGCTACGACCACCGAACGGTCTCCCACGACAAGCCCGGCGAGTCTATCGACCAGACCGGCTTTCGAGACCCGCGAGACCCCGGACCCAACGGCCTCCGCCTCCCGGACGAACATCTCCACCAGATCACCGCTCACTCGAGCATCTCCCTTCCGGCGCGGAAGCCCCGGCTGGTCCGATGCTATGATGCACACCCTTCCAGACGAATGCCGAGATCGACGGGTCCGAGGGAAGAAGCATGAAAGTCAGGTTCCACGCCACGATGCGCCGGATCACCGGCGTCCCAGAGATGGACCTCCCCGTGACGCCCGGCGAGCCCGTGAGCGCGCTCCTCGGTCGCCTCTTTGCCGCGCATCCCTCGCTGCAGCCGCTGGTCCTCGACGACAGCGGACAGCTGCGCCACTCCACGGGCGTCCTCGTCAACGGACGCCCCGTGCGACTCCTCGAAGGCCTCGACACAGCGTTGAGCGAATCCGACACCGTCACCCTGCTCCTTCCCCTGGGCGGAGGCTGAACGCGACCGGCGGTGCTCCCGACGCCGGGACCGAGAGGCGCCGCCGTCAGACGATCTCCAATTCTTGCAGCTTCTGTTCCGGCACAATGCCGTCTTTCCATCCGCGCTTCTCGTAGTACTCGGTCAGCATTGACTCGAGTTCGCAGACCTCTCCGGCGATAGGGCCCTGCCCCGGTTCCTCGAGGAAACGCCGGGGCAGGGTGTCGTCTTTGCCCGAGAAGCCGTTCAGATTGTTGTAGTGTCGCTCCAGGTTATAGATACGCTCGCCCGTCTTCACTAGCGCGGCCGCATCCAGGGGCGCGCCGGTCATGCCCGAGTACAGGGCCGCCAAGACGTCGAGCGGGACCGCGAAGCTGCAGAACTTGCAGAGCTCTACGCTGTCGATGAAGCTGAACACGTTCTGGATCTCGACCACCAACTCGGCCTTCCCTCTCCACTCGAGTGGGTCGACCTTGCGCTCATCCCCGCAGACCAAGCCAACGATCTCGGGCGCGACCATCTGGGCGCGCAGGTGGCACGCTCCCCGGTTGGAGGTGGCATACGCGAGGCCCATGCCCTTCATGAGCCGGGGGTCGTAGGCGGCTATGCTCATGCCCTTGACCGTCATGGCCATGTTCGCATCGCCGAATGCCTGAGCCGCCCGGGCGGTCCCTTGGGCGAGCACGTCGCCCAAGCCCTCGCGTAGCGCCGTCCGGCCGATCAGCTCGATCATGCGGTCGGCGTCGCCCCACGTGATGCCTTCTTCGATGAGCCCTTTCTCGGTGGCCTCCATGGTCGCGGCCAGGGTGTTGCCCATCTCGATGGTGTCCATCCCTAGGTCGTTGCAGCGGTCGATCATGAAGGCGATCGACTCCAGATCACCGTTGAGGCATTGAGCCCCGAGTGCCCAAACGGATTCGTATTCGGTGCTCTCCATGCGCACTTTGTACTTGCCGGCCGGCACGTCGACCAACCTCTTGCAGGCTACGGGGCACGAGTGGCAGGTGGGTCTCTCGGCCAAGATGGTGTCGACCACCCGCTCGCCGCTTATGTCGTCGGCCTTGTCGAACTGCGTCAGCTGGGCGTTCTTGGTGGGCAACCCGCCGAGCTCACTCATCACGTTGGTGAGGACGTTGGTGCCGTACTGGTGGAGTC
>JAFGIH010000023.1 GCA_016929985.1 Thermoleophilia bacterium
CGCATCCTGACCCCGCTCAAGCGGGTCGACTTCGACATCAACGGGGCCCCAGGGTCCACCGGGCCCGGCGGCCGTAACACCCACAAACGCGGGGAATCCGGCTACGAGCCCATCAGCTGGGATGACGCTCTCGACATGATCGCCGGGGAGATGATCCGGCTCAAGCGCGAATACGGTCCCGCCTCCATGATGACCACCCCGTCGTCGCACCACATGTGGGGGAACGTTGGCTACCGCTTCAGCGCCTACAACCGTTTCATGAACCTGTGGGGCATGACCTACGTGGAGCACAACCCCGACAGCTGGGAAGGCTGGCAGTGGGGCGGCGCCCATATGTGGGGCTTCTCCGGCCGTCTGGGCATCCCCGAGCAGTACGACCTCCTGGAGGACGCCCTCCAGAACTGCGAGCTGATGGTGTTCTGGTCGTCCGACCCCGAGACCACCTGCGGTGTCTACGGCGCGCATGAGAGCACCTGCCGCCGTGAGTGGCTGAAGGACCTCGGCGTGAAGATGGTCTTTATCGACCCCTACTTCAATCACACGGCCGGTCTGGTCGGCGACAAGTGGCTCGCGCCCCGCATGGGCACCGACGTCGCCCTGGGGCTCGGCATCGCCTTCGTGTGGCTCACCGAGGATCTGTACGACAAGGAGTACGTCGCGTCGCGCACACAGGGCTTCGACGAGTGGAAGCGCTACGTGCTGGGTGAGAGCGACGGCGTGCCCAAGACGCCCGAATGGGCGGAGGGTGAGACCACTATCCCCGCCCGCGAGATCCGCGCCCTGGCCCGCGAGTGGGGTTCGAAGAAGACCATGCTCGCCGCGGGCGGCATGGGGGGCTGGGGCGGCGCAAGCCGCTCGTCCTACGGCGGTGAGTTCGCCCGCACCATGATCGCCCTGGCCGCTATGCAGGGTCTGGGAAAGCCGGGCAGCAACATCTACTCCACCACGGGCGGCGCGCCCGCCGACCGTTCGTTCTGGTTCCCCGGCTACTCGGAAGGCGGTATCTCCGCCGACACGGCGAACACGGCGGCCGGCTACCGCCTGGCGCCCCGCATGTGGCCCAACGGGGGCACCATCTCCAACCCGCAGCACGGCGCCGAGGGCCAGATCGGCTACCGCCTGCTCATTCCCGAGATGATGAACCACGAGCACCTCGAGTGGCGCAGCAAAGGCTTCTGCGGCGGATCGATCGAGATGCAGTTCAAGAAGTACCAGTACCCAGCCTCCGGATACCCCCACGTGCAGATGTACTACCGCTACGGCGGCTCGTTCATCGGCACCATGACCGAGACCAACCGCTTCGTCCGCGGTTACCGGGAAGGCAAGATACCCTTCGTCGTCAACCAGGGCATCTGGTTCGAGGGTGAAGCGCGCTTCGCAGATATCATCCTGCCCGCCTGCACCAACTTCGAGCGCTGGGATATCGGCGACTGGGCCCATCCCTCTGGATACGGCACTCACAAGTTCGACCAGGTCAACCACCGGCTCATCGTGCTGCAGAAGAAGTGCATCGAGCCGCTGGGTGATTCGAAGTCCGACTACGACATCTTCACCATGCTCGCTGAGCGCCTCGGCCTCAAAGACAAGTACACCGAGGGCGGCCACACCGACCTCGACTGGGTCAAGCGCATCTTCCACGCCAGCGACCTCCCTTCGCGCATCACCTGGGAGGAGTTCGAGGAGAAGGGTTACTACATGGTGCCCGTCCCTGCCGACCAGCAGCCCACGCCGGCTCTGCGCTGGTTCGCCGAGGATAGGGTCAAGGACACTCCGGACTGGGGTCCCCCCATCTGGGACCAGATCGCAGGCAAGGGCCTGCAGACCCAGAGCGGAAAGATAGAGTTCGTCGCCAGCAGCCTCAAGCGCTTCTACGCGACCGACGGCGCCGATCCGGAGCGTCCGGTGATGGGCCCTCAGTACCTGGAGAGCTGGGAAGGCCATCACACCACGGAGCTCGTGGATAGGTACCCGTTAGCCATGGTCTCCCCGCACCCACGCTATACGTTCCACACCGTGGGCGACGCGAAGGAGTGCTGGAGCAACGACATCAAAGACCACCGCGTGCCGGTAGACGCCCATGACGGCCGTGGCGTCCACTACTACTGGATCATGCGCGTGAACAGCCAGGACGCTGCCGCGCGCGGCATCAAAGACGGCGACCTCATCCGGGCCTTCAACGACCGCGCCGAGGTCATCCTGGCCGCACAGGTCACCGAGCGGGTCCCGCCGGGCACCGTGCACTCGTACGAGTCGTGCGGCGACTACCTGCCTCTGGGCGAACCGGGCCACTCCGCCGACACGGCCGGCTGCATCAACATGCTGACCTCCAAGCGGTTCATCACTCCGACCTCCCCGGGACAGGCACCTAACTCCTGCCTGGTCGAGGTGGAGCGTTGGGTAGGCGGCACTTCATAGCCGCCACGAGCATCAGACGGCCTCCAGCTGGTACAGTTGCTGTCATCCCGGCCCTCGGGACCTGAGGACGACCTAGCGCTGGAGAAGAACAGATGACTTCAATCGCTGAACTGCACAAATATGGGGCGAACCTCGAGCAGATGGTCGGCCTGCGCAGCTGTCCCATCGCCATAAAGCTGCTCAAGAGCGAGTCCGAGATCCCTGAAGGAGCCGTCCGGCCCAAGAAGGACCGGGGGGAGCACTACGCCGTCTGCCAAGTCTTCTCGCTGGCACGCCGCCAGGGCATGACTGTCGCCATGTTCCTGGAAGACCACTGGTGCTTCGTGCCGATCATCTCCTACGGACTGGTGGAGCCTCCCGCGGACTACCTTGAGGGCTTCGCCAAATCGTTCTTCTTGGCCGACAAGGAGGTAGCCGCCCAACGCGCCAAAGAGGTGATGCGTCTGCCGGTGGGCGAGTACCCGGGTATGCTGATCGGCCCTCTGAAAGACGCCTCCTTGGAGCCGGACGTCGTCATGATCTACTGCACGCCGGGGCAGCTCAGGCACCTGCTCATCTCCCTGCGGTATCTGCACGGCACCCAGGTCACCTTCACCCTCGACCCCTGGGACTCGTGCGTGCGCTCCATCCTCCCGTCGTTCCTGAACCAGGAACCCGCGGTCAGCATCCCCGACCCCGGGGATTTCGAGCGGGCCGCCGCCGGCGAGGATGAGTTGGTCTTCAGCGTCCCCACGGGCATGCTCGAAGAGCTGATGACCGGTCTCTATCACTTCGAGGAGATCGGTATGGGCTTCCGCAAGTTCCGCATCTCGATGGAGGCCAACTTCAAGCAGCCGCCCTTCTACGAAGAGTACTTCAAGAAGTGGGGACTGGACGGCCCGGCGAAGTAGCCGCCGGTCGGTAACAACGCGGCTTCGGCTAGAAGCCTCTTAGGTACTCTGGTCTGAGCAGCGCCCTGTCGCCCCGAGCGAGGACGTGGTCCACGACCTCCAGCATCGCCTGCTTGTCCTCGGGAAGAGTGCCTTGGATGGGCAGGTAGTTCGATGCGAAACGGCTTTTCTGTATACATCCCGCAGAAGGTACATTTGTCGTAGGAGCAGCCGTACATGACCTGCAGTATCAGGCTGTCGGCTTCGCTGGGGGGGCGGTAGACAGGGCCCTCGTAGCGCGGGTAGGGATCATCGCCGATCATGGCCGCCCGTCGCGCACCAGGTGTCGACCGTACCTCACATTCCAGAGGAACAGACCGTGGGCCGGCGCCGTGGCGCCGGCCTCCTCGCGCGGCGCGCCGCCGAGCAGCCGCTCGAACTCCTCGAGCGTCCGCCTCTGCTGCGCCACCTCGACCATGGTGCCCACAAGGCTGCGGACCATGTGCCGGAGAAAAGCCTCCGCTTCGATCTCCAAGTACATCATCCTGTCGGCGCCTGCCCCGCCGGCCGCTCCCCGGCTCGTCTTGCAGGCGCACCGCATGACCAGGCGGTCGAAGAACACGTGCTCGGTCTCGGCAGGCGTGAAGGCGGTGAAGTCGTGACGCCCCACCGTCGCTTCCGCCGCGGCCCACAGCGCCGACAGATCGACTCCCCCAGGCACCTGCCAGCAGTAGCGGCGCCAGAAGGGCGACACCACCGGGGAGGTCGTCATGTAGTAGCGATAGACGCGGCTGGTGGCATTTTTGCGGGCGTCGAAGCGAGGCGGTGCGACCGTTATCCGCGTGACTGCGATGCCGGGCTCCGTCAACGCGTTCAGCGACCGGACCAGCCGACCGAGGTCGGTGCCGTGCGGGAGGGTGAAGCTCGCCACCTGTCTACGGGCATGCACGCCCGCATCGGTACGGCCGGCTACACGCAGCGCCGGGACATGCCCCAACACCTTCCGAAAAGCCGACTCCAGGCTGCCCTCGACGGTGGGCAGTCCCTCCTGCTTCGCCCAGCCGTGCAGCCCGGTGCCGTCGTACTGGAGTTCCATGCGGTGGTTGCGCTCCACGCCACTCTCCGGCTCTCTAGAAAAGCAAATGCCGGAACCCTGTGTGGGACCCGGCACCAGCTCAAACCACCTAATACTGTGCTGCTACTGCACGTGCACGTTCACGAACGCCTATACAAGCTCCAGATAGACCATCTCTGCCGCGTCGCCCAGACGGGGGCCGAGACGGGTGATCCGCGTGTAGCCCCCCGGACGATCGGCATACCTGGGACCGATCTCATTGAAGAGCTTGTACGTGATCTGCTTGTTGCGCAACTGGCTGATCGCCGTGCGCCGCGAATTGAGGTCTCCGGCCTTACCCATGGTGATCATCTTCTCGACGATGGGCTTCACTTCTTTGGCTCGTGCCTCAGTGGTCATGATGCGCTCATGCTCGAGCACAGAGCAGGCAAGATTCGCCAGCATC
>JAFGIH010000223.1 GCA_016929985.1 Thermoleophilia bacterium
CTTCGAGGTGGACGACCTCGACGAGGCCCTCAAGGGCAAGACGGTCCTCATGTCCCCGGGATCCCCATCGGCGGGCGTCAGGACCGCCATGATCGTCGACGATGGTTGCCCGATAGAACTCATCCAGTTCGTCGGGGACGAACGCTACCATGGAGACGGATAGACTGTGCTGCGCATAGCTCCGAGCGACTATCGCCTGGCCCGGCCGCCTCTGGCGGAGGTCGACTTCAACAGCCTGTTCGCCCGCTCGGTGGTCGAGGGTCACGTGGACGGCGCCATCTGGGTGGACGCTCCGGAGTCGCCCTCGACCTACTACATCATCCACCCCTACGGCATGACGCTCTTGCTGGGTGATACCGACAACGAGACCTTCAACTTCGCACTCGTGGACTACCTGTTGAACAGGTCCGGCAGACGCACTGCACCCGAGATGATGTAGGCCTTCCCCAGCGCGTGGCCGGCGAAGCTGGAGTCACTACTGGGCGACGAGTTGGTGCAGGACGCTGACGGCAGCACGGACGCCGAGGATGGCCCGGACGCCGGCGGCGGCAGGCGCGACTCCCGCGGCGACGCAGGTGACAGCCATGTCGTTGTGCATACGAGAGTCAACTTCCGGTTCGACCCCGAGCGGTTCCGGGAGCGCGAGCACCGTCTCGACCGCATCGACGGCAAGGTCATACTCAGGTACTACTGGAAGAACGCGAAACACTTCCACGATGACGTGGCGGGCTTCATGCTGGGCATCGAGACGCTGGAGGCCCACCGCGGCAACGGCTACGCCCAGTGTGTCTGCGCACGCTTGATAGACTACTGCTTGGAGCACGGCTGCGAGCCGGTCTTGGTCGTGCAGGTTGGGGAACAAGGGTTCGTACGAGCTGGCCCTTCGTCTGGGTTTCGAACCCACTATCACGAGGCCATACTACGAGGTAGGCACGTGAAAAGGAGGATGACCCTATGATCACGTTGTCGTTGAAGGATGGCGGTAAGGCGCTCGGAACCATCGGGGAGGCCGATCTGCAGCTGTTGATCGACCAGCTTGAAGAAGAGGACGAGGGAGACACCGACTACTACGTGTCGCCCATGACCATCGACTGGCTCGAGCAGAACGGGGCCAGCGCCGAACTAGTGGCCCTCCTCAAGAAGGCCGTGGGCGACTCCGAGGGGGTGGACGTCGTCTGGCAGGAGTCGTGAGGGTCGAACGGGTCGCCGACGACGGAGAACGGCGGGCCGTGCTGCTTTCGCTGCGGGCCCTCATGGGGTCCATAGGCAGCGCCAACGACGCCGAAGACCACGGCTATCTTGACGAAGCCGAACGGATACGCGCGGAGTCCTGTGTAGCGATCCGCGACCTGATGGCTTCCCACACCTTCCTGGAGGAGTTGTTCCCGAAGCTCAGGTGGGAGCTGGACAGCGGCCACATCCTGGGGTTCGGCTGGGCCGAGCTCGGCCGGGAGGCGGACGCCTTCCTGGAAGCGGCCGAGAACGAGATAGCCCGCGCACAGTGCGCCGTGTGCTCGGAACAGAGGTCTGTGGAGGCGATGTGGGCCGCCTTCGTGGCGGCCCGGCCGGACCTGGCGGGACCCGACACTCCCTACGAGGCCTGGCATTTCTGCGACAACGAGGCCGACGCGAACGAACTGGCCGCGCTCGTGCTCTCAGGCCGGAAGCGGGCCACCGCCGGGGATCTGTGGTCCTACGAGGTGGAGCACGAGGAATTGCCCCAGGTGGGCGATTTCAACGTGATCACCGACTGGGCAGGGAACGCGGTCTGCGTCATCAGGACCACCGGCGTCGAAATACTACCGTTCGATGCCGTCACGGAGCAGTTCGCCGCCACCGAGGGCGAGGGCGACGGGTCGCTCGAGTACTGGCGCCGGGTGCATCAGGAGGTTTTCAGCCGCCGGCTTCCCGATATCGGCAGGGTCTTCGAGCCGGACATGCCGGTGGTCTGCGAATGCTTCGAGGTGGTGTACGGTGACCGGCCCGCGGCGGCCTGACCGGCCCGCCGCGGCAGTTCAGGGTCACGCTCATCCGGGTCCATGATCGGCCGGTTGGCGCATGATCCTGATGACAGGTGTTCCGTCCACGCCCGGGAGCGAGTCGATGACCAGTGATCCGTTTGCGAACGCCAAGGCGACCACACGGCCTTGCTCGGCCTCCATCCGATTCGTCTCCACGAACCCCTCGGTCCCCAACAGGGCGGCATAGTCCAACACCAGAGCGTTGTCGGCCCGCTGCAGACGATCATGAAATCGAGTTCGGCGACCTCCTGGACGGCGTAGATCGTGAGTCCCTCCGGCTGGGGACTATGCCTGCCAGTTCCGGCGGCCACGTCGCACAGGGGAACCTCTGGCTGCATAAGGAGGTCTGCATAAAGGGTGGAATATGCAATCAGGCGATAGCGAAGGATCGGAGAGGCTGTCGATTCAGAGGGGAGCCGCGGTAAGGAGGAGGCAAAGTCATGGTGGTCACCCCGTCTGTCGAAGAAAGGCTCAAAGGGATAATGCTTGGCTTCTACCGACCTACCCATTTGCGGGATCTCTGCTCCCACGAGCGTCTTCTCCCCGTAAGGTGGCTTCCCTGCCGTCGTCGTGCTCGAAACGGACGCGGTTGCCGGGGTTTCATGCTCTTGTATGTCAGGGTAGAAGAAGTACATGGGCAATCTCCCCGCGCCGGCCGTGTGGGAAGCCGGCA
>JAFGIH010000224.1 GCA_016929985.1 Thermoleophilia bacterium
CGCCGCCGCGCTCTGTTTCGGTCGGCGCTGGGCGCAGGGGTGCAGACCACCGCGCAACGGGTGTCGCCGGTCGCGAAGGCGGCGTCACCTTGTCGTTCGCCCGAGGACGAGACCTGAGGGGGCGCCCCAGTCGGTTGACCGCGCTGGCCCAGGTGTTGGCGACAGGAGAACGGGCTCTTCTACTCACCTGCTCCGCGACCGGTACGGTCTCGGTTCTGCAGAAACGTCTCCCTCTGGGAGCGTTGTGCGACGGAGAGGTGCGGTGTCTCGGACGGGCCTGGAAAGACGAGAACGCGGCCACACCGGTATCGCGTGTGACGCTGGCCGAATGGGAGTTTTTTGAAGAGGCTTCCCGTGCAATCGGTCCCTGGGCTCATGTCGTCGTGCTCGACCCACCATACCGCGCCGGGCATATCGCCCTCCTTCGCAGCGCAGCTACAGCGGGAGGGGCCGTACATCTCTACTATGGAGAGGCTGAGAAGCAGGAGACCATGCGTCTGCTCCGGTATATGGTGCACCCCCGTTTCTCCATGGTCTGTGTGTTCCGAGCTATGCAAGAGGGTCACGCACCGGAAGCCGACATCCGTGCGAGAGCCGCTGAGATGGCGTGGCGGGAGGCTCAGGTGGCGCTTGGTCACGAGGATCTCTCCCGGGCGGCCGCGGTGCTCGGCGAACTTGGTTGTGTTTGCGGTTCGCCCGAAGGGGCTAAACTAGACGTGCGGGACAGCCCGACCTATGTTGCCGCTGAGGCGGAATATGAGGAGTGTGTGAGACTTTGTCTGACCCTCTGAAGACCCGGACAGCACCCAAGGCGCAGGGTACGGTGCACAGCCCAAGCGAGGCTGCGGAGTCGTACCGGCCCCTTTTGGACGACCTTGTCGTCAAGATCGTCGAGCACAATCCTGATTTCGACCGCGAACTCATAGCGTCCGCGTTCGTGGTCGCCGCTGCGCAGCACGAGGGTCAACTGCGCGCGAGCGGCGAGCCCTATCTGAATCATCCGGTCGGTACGGCTAACATCTGCGCCGGGCTCGGGCTTGACAGTGCCACGGTGGCCGCCGCTCTGCTGCACGACGTGGTCGAAGACACCGGCATGTCCATCGAAGCCGTGAGGCAACAGTTCGGAGATGAGGTAGCGCTCCTCGTAGATGGCGTCACGAAGCTCTCGCAGATGTCGTTCAGCACAGTGGAGGAGGAGCAGGCTGAGAACATCCGCAAGATGATCGTCGCGATGGCGAAGGACATCCGGGTGATCCTGATCAAGCTGGCCGACCGTCTACACAATATGCGCACACTCGGCTATCTGGGCAAGGAAAAGCAGATTCAGAAGGCCAAGGAGACCTTGGAGGTCTATGCGCCTTTGGCTCATCGCCTGGGCATCGAGTCGGTGCGCTGGGAGCTCGAAGACCTCGCTTTCTCCACGCTGCATCCCCGCAAGTACTCCGAGATCCAGCGGATGGTCGCTCAACGCCGTGCCGACCGCCAGCGGGATATGGAGGAGGCGAAGAGCATCCTGGTGGATGAGTTGACGGCAGTGGGCATCGAAGGCGAGATCGTCGGGCGCACCAAGCACTTCTACTCCATCTACGACAAGATGGTGCGACGGGGCAAGGAATTCAACGAGATCTTCGACCTCACCGCACTCCGCGTCCTGGTGGATTCGGTGAAAGACTGCTACGCGGCTCTGGGGATCATCCACTCTTTGTGGAAGCCTCTCCCGGGCAGATTCAAAGACTACATCGCGATGCCCAAGTTCAACATGTATCAGTCGCTTCATACCACGGTAATGGGTCCGCAGGGCAAACCGCTCGAGATCCAGATCCGCACTCACGAGATGCACGAGACGGCGCAGTACGGCATCGCGGCTCATTGGATGTACAAGGAGAAGGGGCCGCGCAGTGGTCAACGAACCGGCGCCAATCCCGACAAGCTGCAGTGGTTGCGACAGATCATGGACTGGCAATCGGAGACCAAGGATTCCGGCGAGTTCATGGAGTCGCTGCAGATCGACCTCTTCCGTGATGAGGTGTATGTCTTCACGCCCAAGGGGGAGGTGAAGGCATTGCCGGCGGGCTCGACCCCGGTGGATTTCGCGTATGCCATCCATACCGATGTCGGCCACAGTTGTGTGGGAGCCAAGGTCGACAACCGCATCGTGCCACTCACCTACCGGCTGCAATCCGGCGATATCGTCGAGGTCCTCACCTCCAAGACGCCCCAGGGGCCTTCACGCGATTGGCTACAGTTCGTCGCCAGTTCGAGCGCACGCAACAAGATCCGGCAATGGTTCAAGCGCGAGCAGCGCGAAGACGCGGAGCACGTGGGGCGCGAGACTCTGCTGGAGATGCTGCGCAAGCAGGGTCTGCCTGCTCAGCGGCTCATCAATTCCGATATGGTGGGCGAGATCATCAAAGAGGCCGGCCATACGAAGAAGGAGGAGTTCTTCATCGCGGTCGGTTCGGGCAAGATCAGTCCTCAGCACATCGTCCAGAAGGTCATCCAGGGCCTCAAGAAGGAGGCGGAGGCCGCAACCGACGCCTTGTCGCTCTCACAGACACTCACCAAGGAGGCCAAGGGTGTTGGACCCTCGGCCAGCCAGTTGGGCATCCGTGTGGACGGCATTGACGACGTGGCCGTGCGTCTACCGCAATGCTGCCGTCCCGTACCGGGGGATGACGTGGTGGGCTACATCTCTATGGGCCGTGGTATCACGATCCACCGGCGGGATTGTCCGAATGTCAGGAACCTTGAGAAGAATCCCGAACGTTTCGCCCGCGTGGAGTGGGATTCGCGTACGAAGGCGCCTCTCCGGGTCGAGATACAGGTGGAGGCATACGATCGCAACCGCCTTCTGGAAGACATCTCCCGAACTCTCAGCGAGAGCGGCATCAGCGTCATCGCGGCTCAGATCACTACCGCCCGCAACAACATGGTCAAAGACCGCTTCGTGTTCGAGGTCCCCGAGATCGACTATCTGGAGACGGTTCTCCAGCGTATCCGGCGGATCGACACGGTGTACGACGCATACCGCGTCACGCCCAACTGACACCGAGAGGCAGGCTCCCGCATCTCACGTAAGGGCAGACGCCGCACCCGCTCTGGTAGAATCTCGCCTCATGGACATTCTCTGCGTACCTGTGGGGCCCTTGCAGGCCAACTGTTACCTAGTGTGGGACGACGACCGTGTCGCCTGTGCTGTCGATCCGGGTGGTGAGCCG
>JAFGIH010000225.1 GCA_016929985.1 Thermoleophilia bacterium
ACTACATGAGACCGGCCATCAGGCTGGCTGCTCTCTCGAAGCTCCCCGTTGTCTTCGTCCTCACACACGACAGCGTCGCGTTGGGCGAGGACGGGCCTACCCACCAGCCCATCGAGCACCTCGCCTCGCTGCGCGCCATGCCGGGCCTGGTGGTCATCAGGCCGAGCGACGCCAACGAGACGGCGGTGGCATGGCGGGCGGCGCTCGAGCGGCGTTCGGGTCCCACGGCTCTGGTGCTGAGCCGGCAGGCTCTCCCGGTACTGGACCGTTCTGTCGTGGCTTCCGCCGAAGGGCTTCTCAAGGGCGGCTACGTTCTACGCGACCCGCAGGGCCGGCCGGACGTCATCGTCATCGGCACAGGGTCCGAGGTGTCCATCGCTCTCGACGCGGCAGAGCAGTTGGCGGCCCGGGGCATCGGCGCCCGCGTGGTGGCAATGCCCAGTTGGGAGCTGTTCGAGGCTCAGAGTTTCGTCTACCGCGACGGGGTGCTGCCCCCCGAGGTCGAGTTGCGCGTGGCAGTAGAGGCAGCCTCGACGTTCGGATGGGAGCGGTACGTCGGACGGCGTGGGGTCGTCATCGGGATCGACCACTTCGGCGCCTCGGCGCCGGCAGGGGTGCTGTACGAGAAGTTCGGCCTGACGGTCGAGAAGGTGGTCGAGACGGCTGTTGAACTGGTAGGTTGAAAGCCGCCGCGGCGGTCAGGAAAGGTTGGTGAGGGTCGTGGGGGACAGCAGTAACGATCAGGGACGTAAGTCGAAGGTCCTGCTCGACGACGAGCAGATCGGCCGGACGCTCGCCCGCATGACTCACGAGATCGCCGAACAGGCCCCCGATCTCTCCGGGGTGGTGCTGGTGGGCATCCAGTCCGGCGGGGTGGAGTTAGCCGCCCGTCTGGCGGCGCTGTTCGGCACCTTCTACGAGGTGACTCCGCCCACGGGCGCCATCGACATCACCTTCTACCGTGACGATCTGGATATCCGCCTGGGCAAGGAGTACGGGCAGCCGAAGGTCCGAGAGACCGATCTGCCCTTCGACATCAACGGCAAGACCGTGGTGCTGGTCGACGACGTGCTCTACACGGGCCGCACCATCAGGGCGGCCATCGACGCCCTCTTCGACTACGGGCGCCCGCTGGCGGTGCGTCTGGCCGTGCTTGTCGACCGCGGGCATCGCGACCTGCCCATCCGACCCGACTTCGTGGGCAAGAACGTCCCCACCAGCCGGAGCGAGCGCGTGGAGGTCCATCTGGCGGAGGTCGGTGGGGCGGACCAAGTGGTCATCGAGGAGTGAAGCTCTGAAGGCGCGCTAAGACAGGAGGGACTCGCGCCCCCCAAAAAGAAGCGGACTGCGAGGGGTAGCGCCGCGGAGCGGCGGGGGGTGAGAGTCGGAGCGGAGAGACCCCTCGCAGTCCGCCTCGTGCGATACAATCCCATCGGAACGTTAGCCTTTTAAACGCGTCCTGTGAGACCGAAAGGGTAATGGTATGCACCTCATCTCCATCGACGATCTCACCGCTGCCGAGATCGACAATCTCTTCAGACTCAGCGACGGCTTTCTCGAGATCGCCTCTCGTTCCATCAAGAAGGTCCCGACTTTGCGAGGGCGCACCGTCATCAACGTGTTCATGGAGCCCTCCACCCGCACCCAGTCGTCGTTCGAACTCGCGGGCAAACGGCTCTCGGCCGACGTGATCAACATCAAGGAGTCGTCGTCGAGCGTGTCCAAGGGGGAGAGCCTGAAAGACACCATCCTGACTCTGGAGAGCTATCGGCCCGACATCATCGTGATGCGTCACCCGCGTGTGGGCGCCTCTCGCATGGCCACCCGCTATACCAACGCCTCGGTGGTGAACGCCGGCGACGGCACGGGGGAGCACCCCACGCAGTGCCTGCTCGATCTGTACAGTCTGCGGCGCGTGTACGGCGACATGCAGGGACTGAAGGTGGCCATCGTGGGTGACGTCCTGCGTAGCCGCGTCGCGCGCTCCGACCTGTTCGGCTTCCGCAAGATGGGCATCGACGTGCGGCTGGTGGGTCCGCCCACTCTCATGCCGCCCGGCATGGAGTATTGGGACGTGCCCATCTACCACGACCTTGATGCGCTCGCCGATGTGGATGTGGTCTATCTGCTGCGTATGCAGCTCGAGCGAGCGAAGGGGAAGGTGCCGCCCGTGCCCTCCCTGCGCGAATACAGCCGGGTGTGGGGACTGTCGTCCTACCGGCTGAAGCCGGGCCAACGGGTGATGCACCCGGGGCCCATCAACCGGGGAGTGGAACTGTCCGCCGACCTGGCCGACGACGACCGGGCACTGATCTTGCATCAGGTCGAATCGGGCTTGGCGGTGCGCATGGCCATTCTGTACCAATGTCTGGCGGGAAGCCTGAGCGAGGAGTCCGCCGCGTAAGATCTGGGAACGTAGTCTATGAAATCGCAGAACCGGTCAAGTCGGACGCAAACCCCCCGCGCAGTATGAAGCCCCGATGTCCGGGGGCTCCACGGAGAGGACTACCATGACGAAAAATATGGCAGTGATGGACGGCACGGAGGCTATCGCCCACGTGGCGCACAAGGTGAACGAGGTGATCGCCATCTACCCCATCACCCCGTCGAGCCCCATCGCCGAGCATGCCGACGCCTGGAGCGCGGCCGGTAAACAGAACCTCTGGGGTTCGGTGCCGTTGGTGGTGGCGATGCAGTCGGAGGGCGGTGCGGCGGCCGCAGTTCACGGGGCTCTCCAGGCCGGATCTCTCAGCACCACCTTCACGGCCAGCCAGGGCCTTCTGCTCATGATCCCCACCATGTACAAGATCGCGGGCGAGCTCACACCCACCTGCTGGCACGTGACGGCGCGTTCTCTCGCGGCGCAGGCGCTCAGCATCTTCGGCGACCATCAGGATGTCATGGCGGTGCGGCAGACGGGGTTCGCCCTCCTGGCCTCGAACTCGGTGCAGGAGGCGCATGATCTGGCCTTGGTCGGCACCGCGGCCACGCTGAAGTCGCGCGTGCCGTTCATCCACTTCTGCGACGGCTTCCGGACCTCGCACGAGGTGCAGAAGCTCGAGATGATGGGAGACGATGTACTACGGGCGATGATCGACGAGGAGCTCGTGCTGGCGGTCAGAGAGCGGGCCATGACTCCCGACCGGCCGACCCTGCGCGGCACCAGCCAGAACCCAGACGTGTACTTCCAGGGCCGGGAGACCGTCAATCGTTTCTATCTGGCCTGTCCGGAGGTCGTGCAGGAGTACATGGACCGGTTGGCCGCACTGACCGGCCGCAGCTACCACCTGTTCGACTACGTAGGCGCGCCCGACGCCGAGCACGTGATCGTGCTCATGGGATCCGGGGCGGAGACGGTTCACGAGACGGTGGACTACCTCACGGCGCAGGGCGAGAAGGTGGGCGTGCTGAAGGTCCGCTTGTATCGTCCCTTCAGCGTGGAGCATTTCGCCGCGGCGCTTCCCAAGACGGTCAAGAGCTTGGCCGTGCTCGACCGCACCAAAGAGCCGGGCTCGGCGGGCGAGCCCCTCTACCTCGACGTTGTCAACGCGGCCTCGGAGGCAGGGCTGGACGTCAACATCATCGGTGGCCGCTACGGGCTCTCCAGCAAAGAGTTCACGCCCGCCATGGTCAAGGCGGTGTTCGACGAGTTGGAGAAGCAGGAGCCGAAGAATCATTTCACCATCGGCATCGACGACGACGTCACTTTCACCAGCCTGGAGTACGACCCTGCTTTCACCACAGAGGATGAGGGCGTGTATCGGGCGCTCTTCTACGGACTGGGCAGCGACGGTACGGTGGGCGCCAACAAGAACTCCATCAAGATCATCGGCGACGACACCGACGACTATGTCCAGGGCTACTTCGTCTACGATTCCAAGAAGTCCGGGGTGCTGACGATATCCCATCTTCGTTTCGGCCCCCGGCCTATCCGCTCCGCGTATCTGCTGAACAAGGCCGATTTCATCGCCTGCCATGTGTGGGCTTTCATCGAGCGCTACAAGACGCTGGCGGCGGCCATCCCTGGCGGCACGTTCCTCATCAATGCCCCCTTCCCCACAGAAGAGGTCTGGGATCGGCTCCCGTACGAGACGCAGGACTGGATCATCAAGATGGGGCTCAAGGTATATGTCATCAACGCCTACGAGGTGGCCAAGCAGACCGGCATGGGCGGGCGTATCAACACCATCATGCAGACCTGCTTCTTCTATCTCTC
>JAFGIH010000226.1 GCA_016929985.1 Thermoleophilia bacterium
CCCCACGGACCCTTGGAGATCACCCGCGTCGACAGCCCCATCATCCAGGTGGAGGTGATGATCGCCGGGCCTGACGGCACACGCGAAGCCTACTTCGAGGCCGACAAGGGTTTCGAGCCGCAGAAGGTCATGAACTTCGAGACCATCCCGTACAAGGGATAAGGAAGCAAATCGCGTCAGGGAGGCGGTCCAGACAAGCATGGGCGAATACGACAAATACATCTGCACCACACTCGAGAAGCGGCACCTGCTGCCCGGTCCCACCCCGGAGCAGCGCGACCAGCTCAAGGCCATGGGCAAGCGCATCAGCATGGAGCACTTGCATTGGATGGATGACGAGGTCATCCCCGGCGCCTATTACGGCGAGACCACGCTCATCTGGCCGCCCAGCCACCCGAACCAGGTCACCTGGGACGATTTGGCCAAGCTGGGATACGAGACGCCGGGCATGTTCCCCCACGTGCACGAGTTCCCGGAGATACTCTCTTGGTGGGGCACCAACCCCGACGACTTCACCGATGCCGACCCCATGGGCATGCAGATGGACGACGAGATCATCCCTCTGAAGTCCAGCTGGGTGGCCTACATCCCCGCGAACATGCCGCACATGCCGGTGTTCCACAGAGGAGTACGCAGCCAGCTCTACACCCGCCCCACTCTGCACTGGACCTCCGGTCCCGGAGGTGTCTACACCAGGGAGAAGGACGACGAGACCAAGAAGGCTGAGGCGGCGCACAAGGACGCCCCCACCGCCCGTGAGGTCGACCCCGCGCAGTCGAAGTACGGCAGATACGTGGTCTACGGCACGCCGGCGGACCTCAAGCGGCCTGACTACATGCGCCCGCTGGATCCCGTCTACTCGCGTCCTATGGCCTACATCGACCAGACCATCATCCCCGACGCGGAGTTCGGGTGCGACACCCGATGGCTACTCCCCGGCGACCAGTCCAAAGCCGGCCAGATGATCATGGACGCCCACACCCTGCCGCACGGCACGTCCATGGCCTGCCTGGCCGTCAACTACGACGACATCACCGATCTCTGCGCCGAGGTCGAACTCTGGATCGGCGGCGAGAAGCACATCATCAACAAGGCCTTCTGGGCCTACATCCCGCCCAACGTCTCGCAGGGCCCCATGATAGTGCGCAACATCACCAAGCAGACGTTCCTGATGCTGTCGTGGCCCATGGGCAAAGGTGTCGAGCTATATCCAGGCAGGTGAAAGAGAACCGGAGGCGCCATCCATGGTCACGAGTCCGGAACAACTGGAAGCCGAGCTACAGAGCCTGAGAGAACAGGTGGCCGGTCTCAGAGAGCAGGTCGCCGAAGCTGCCGGCGCCAGAGACTACCTCGAGATCTGGAAGCTGCAGTCACTCTACTCGCACCTCTACTACATCGGGCGACGCTCCGAGATCCCCGGCCTCTTCGCGCAGAAGACTCCGGGGGTCACCCTGGAGATGGAAGACAGCGGCGTATACGAAGGGCTCGAGAGCGTCACCAGATTCTGGAACACAGTGCTCGACGCAAGCAAGATCGCACCGGGGCACCTGGCCCTACACATGACCGTCAACCCCATCATCGAGATCGACGGGGAGCAGACGAGGGCCAAGGCGCTCTGGCATTCGCACGGCTACTGTTCACTCCCCATGGGCGCCTCGCTCAAGCAGTTCCTCTGCCTGGGCAAGTACGACATGGAGTACGTCAAAGAAGACGGGCGGTGGAAGATCCTCAAGTTCGCCTACCACCAGGCCTTCATGTGCCCCTACGAGCAGGGCTGGGTGCAAGAACCGGTGGCGGCCAGCATCGCGGGCTCTCCGGACAACAGACCGGACAAGCCGACCACCTACTACATGCCGTACAGCCAGTACCGCATCAACGTCATGCAGCCACCACCGCCGGAGCCTTACACCGAATAGAACGTGCCGATCAGGGGAGGGATGATCATATGGGCGATGTCGAGGGCATCGACCGCTACGACGGGCTGCTGAAACGGGTCGAGGAGCTGGAGCAGAGGCTCGGGGCCCTGGAAGACGTGCACGCCATCCGCCGGCTGCACCACCTCTACGGATACTTCATCGACAAGTGCATGTACGACGAGGCCGTCGCCTGCTTTGACGAGGAGTGCGAGATCCACTTCTTCGGCGGCATCTTTCGGGGGCATGCCGGCGCCCGGCGCATGTACTGCGACGGATTTCGCAACCGCTTCACCGACGGCAAGAATGGACCGGTCTTCGGCTTCATACTCGACCACCCGCAGATGCAGGATGTGGTCGACGTGTCGCCGGATCGCACGACCGCCCAGGCACGTTTCCGCTGCATGATGCAGGCCGGCACTCACTACGAGAGGAATCCCAACCCCACCTCCATCGCCCGGCAATGGTGGGAAGGAGCCCTCTACGAGAACGCCTACATCAAGCGCGACGGCGTCTGGAAGATCAAGATGCTCAACTACCGGCCGGTATGGATCTGCACCTTCGAGAACGGCTGGGCCTACACGCCACCCGAGTTCGTGGCGCTGCAGACGACCACCTACCCCGAGAACCCCTACGGTCCGGACGAGCTCACCGACTACACGCCGCTCAGATGGCCCGAGCACGAGGTGCTCCCGTTCCACTGCCCGCATCCGGTCACCGGAGAGCCGATCGTCACCCCACCCCCCGGATTGGCGCCACGGAAACACTAGCCCGGGTCGCACCCAGAGCACGGCGGCTAAGTGCCTCGGTTCCAAATGCCGATACTACCCGCGCATCGGTTGGCGTAAGAGCCGATCCTGAACCGCTCAGCACCAGGGGGATCGTGTGGAAATAGTGAGTTGCCCGAAGTGTGGACGCCCTAGAGCGCTCGGTTCTCCTTGCCCGACGTGTGGAGACGACTCGACCCTGCCCAACGCGCCGTCCAGACCGGTCGCGAAACCTGCCGCGCGGCCCCAACGCGCAGCGGCGGGCCGGCCGAGGTCGAAGCAGGGCGGTAAGAGCAGAACGGGTCTCATAGCCACCGTCATCGTGGCCTTGGTGCTCATCGCGGCGATCGCCACCGTCGTTGGGGTCTTGCTGGCCGGCGGCGCCGCGGTCGTTGAAGAGGAGGCGGCGTTGGTCTCCACTCCCGACAGAGGATACGATCAGGCGGCCCAGTCGCTCCTTCGCAACGCCATGACGGCCATAGACGCCGCCTTCGTCGAGTCCGCCGACTACACCAGCATCACCCAGGCGACCCTCAAGGCGATGGAACCCGCTATCAATTGGATAGCCGGACGGGCCGGGATATGCGCTTCCCCGCCCACGGGAGCGGCGGCGCAGGCGAACGCTGTCAGTTGGGCCGGCACCGGCCGCCTCACCTATGAGCTCGGCGTCTGGTCGGAGTCAGGCGTGGAGTTCGGCGTGAAGGTCGACAAGGCAGGCGGCGGGACTACCCACTACAGGGCCGGCGCAGCCGGCGGCTGGTAGGCGGGCGCTCTACTCCTAGCTCGGCAGATTCCAGAACATGGTACCGATGGCCATCCCTGGGACCGGGAGGTCGGAGATCCGCTTGTAGCCGAGGTCCGGCGGCAGTGAGTCGATGAGATCGTCCGCGATCTGTGCCAAGGGCTTACCGGCCCTCACCGCTTCTGCCTGCCGCTCGAGAGCATCCGAGAGTATGTCCACGAACTCCAGGGATTCGCGCAGGTAGCTCTCCACCTCACTCCCCATGCGCACGGTCGCGGGCGGGAGCCGCAGGCCCCTGAACGGATGGGTGGTGTGGAGAGTCGCGACCGGCAGTTCCAGGAGCCGCTCCAGAGACCGGCCATAGGCCTGAAGGTCGATGATCAGCGGCAGACATCCTTCGGGCGTCCCGGCGCCCGGCAGAGAATCGCCGGCCACCAACACCCCCTCCCCCTCGAGGAAGAACCCCACGGAGCCGGGGGTGTGGCCCGGTAGATGTACGACGCGCACGATTGTCCCCTCCCCCAGGTCAATCGTGTCCCCGTCCGCGAGCAGCCTGTCGGCGGGCACGCCGGCGCTCAATGCCCCCACGAAGCCCGCTTTCTCCCTGGCAGCCGCCGCGGCCCCGAGGAAGGCGGTGGTCGCCGGGCCCAAGAACCGGTCGAAGGCCGCCGCGGGATCTTCGACGAAGACGGCGTCGGCCTCATGGATGTAGATGCTCGCGCGCCCTCCGTCCCTCAGAGTGCCGATGCCTCCGATATGGTCGGGATGCCCGTGGGTAGCCAACACCAGGTCGATGTCCCCAGGAGTGAGACCGTTCTTCTCAAGCGCCCCCAGCAGATCCGCGCCCGGCCCGGCCGTGTCGATGAGCGCCGTCTTCTCCCCACGCACCAGGTAGACCGCTATGCCGCCCTGGACGGCGGGCCACCACACCTCTATGGGCCGGAGCCTCTCTCGCGCGCTCATCAGTCGAACACCAGGATGTTCTTGAGAACGCCGCCGTGCACGGCACTCTCGTTGGCCTCGTTGATCTGCTCCAGCCGATAGCGGCCGTCGATCATCTCGTCGACCTTGAGATGGCCCATCCGATAGAGCGCCATCAACCGCGGGATGTCCAGGCGGATGTTGGTCGCCCCCATGCCGCTGCCGGTGAGGGTCCTGCCGCTGAAGAAGTCCATGGCGCTGAATTCAGTGAGCATCTCGGCCTCGTAGGTGCCGTGCCCGATGCAGGTGAGGCGGCCGGTGAGATGCAGCATATCGAGCGCCTGCCGTTTGATGCCGGGGCCGGCGACGCAGACCATGGCGTGATCGGCGCCGCGGCCGTCGCAGAGCTCCCTGACGGTGGCAACAGCGTCGCAGGTCTTGGGATTGACCGTGTAGTCGAGGCCGAAGCCCTTGGCGCGTTCCAGCTTGCCGTCGTCGATGTCCACGCCCACGATGGGGAACGCCCCCACGAACCTGCCGCCCTGGATGGCGCTCACGCCCACGCCTCCGCACCCTATCACCACCAGGCTCTCGAACGGCTTCACACAGGCCCGGTGGAGCAGGCCGATGAAGCCGGAGATCACTGCGCAACTAATGATCGAACCGACCTCGTGCGGGATGTCGTCATCGAGTTTGACCAGGTTGTTCTCGGAGACATTGGCGTATTCGGCGAAGCCGGTGAAGGCGCCCGGGAGCTGGATGGGCACGTCGCCGTTGTCGCGGGTGTAGGGGCCGGGCACTTTGAACTGCTGCGGACCATTGTTCACGCACATGTAGGGCCTGCCCATGAGGCACTCGAAGCAGTGGCCGCAGCCGGCCTTGATGAGGCAGCAGATGACTCGGTCGCCGGGCTTCACGTAGGTGACCTCGCTGCCCACCTCGGTCACCACGCCGGTGGCTTCGTGGCCGCCTGTGGCGGAGCCGTCGAAGTGGCCGTGCTCCCCCATCTGCGAGTGCAGGTCGCTGTGGCAGATGCCGCAGGTCTTCATCTTCACCCGCGCTTCGTTCGGCTTCAGGCCGGCCAGTTCGACTTCCTCGATGACGTAGAGCTCGCCGACCGCGGGTAGGACGGCCACTTTGCATCTCATGATTCGGACTCCTCCACTATGACGAAATCACCTGGGAGCACGCGGATCTTGCCGCCCGCGGCGAGTGTCTGCTTGATGTGATCGCGGACCTCCGCCCAGTAGCCATCGGGCATCTTGTGTACTTCAGCGCCCTGCTCGATCATGACCGTGCGCACCAGCGTGCCGTCGAGCTGCCGGGGCGTCACGCCGTTCTTGGCGCAGAGAGCCGCGGCCACGCCCGCCGCCTGCCCACTGCTCATGCAGACCGAGATGATGCGCACGGCCGCCTGCGCGTTGAACTCGGCGGACAGGCACCGGCCCGCGAGGAACATGTTCTCGATCCCCAGCGGCACGAGGCACCGGTACGGGATGTCGCAGTAGTCGGAGGTGTCCACGCGCAGCTCGTACCCGCTCATGTTGACGAACGGGTGCATCAGCTCCTCGCCGCCCGGCGCCGGCCGGCAGAAGGGCGAATCAACCGGCTCGGCGACGTGGATGTGCCGCATGAAGCCGTGCTCGCGGCTGGTGGGATGATGGGTGTCGAAGAACTCGGGGAAGCGCGCGATGCCGTCGTCGAACTTCGCCCCGGTGGCCACGTCGATGTCTTTGAGCACGTACTCCCCCATCGCCCGGCGGGAATCGCGGATGCCGTGCATGTTGGCGATGCCGGTCACCCGGCACTTCTCGAAGCCGGGCGCGCACTTACGGAGGAAGCTCTCCACCCAGAGGATCTGCTGGTGCTGTTCCATGATCTGCCGGCTGACGTCTTCGGCGTCGGTGTTGTGGCAGAACATGCTGTGCGTGGTCATGATGCAGATGTCGGCGTCTTCCGGTTTGGTGCCGGGCACCTGGTAGATGAGCGCCGCCGGGAAGATGAAGTACGGCAGGCCGCCGTCGGCGACGGCCTGCTTCTCCAGGTAGATGTAGAACTGGAAGAAGGGCAGGCGTTCCGGGTTGCGCTCCGGGTCGGCCGCCCAGGCCTCGGCGGCCTCGCGGTACGCGGCCATGTTCACGTTCGCCAGCCTGAAGCCCAGGGTGGACGACATGTTGAGCCCGCCGAACTCGGGGCTCCCCACCTCGCAGGGCACGCCGGCGGCGGCGGCCAGCACCGC
>JAFGIH010000004.1 GCA_016929985.1 Thermoleophilia bacterium
GAAGTTGTAGATCGATCCCTTCTTGTTCAGGAAGAGACCGCAGATGAGCCCAAGGGTGAGGCCGCCGATCACGCTGACGGACATGAAGACGAAGGTGTTGCGCAGGGTCTGCAGGAATCCCGGATTGGTGAAGATTCCCACGTAGTTGTCGAAGCCGATGTAGTCGGCGACACCCTCCACCATGTCGAACTTCATGAAGCTCTTCTGGATCACGAACCCGAGGGAGCGGATGGAGAATATGGCGATCAGGATGACCGTGGGGGCCACGAGCACGTACGGGTTTCCCACGACGGCGTTTATGATCCTCCTCCGCCTCCTGCGGGCGGGAGAGACGCGGAGGCGGACTTCAGACCGCATGCGCGACCTCCTGTTCCAGCAGCTTCTTGCAGGCCGCGGAGCGCTCGGCGTCGTAGATCCTCTGCTCTTCCGGGTCGAAGTAGTAGAGGTTGTCGTCGAGGAACTGCAGCAGTGTCGTATCGCCGAAGTCGAATTCGTCCTCCGTCTTCACCTTGAACCTTCCGACGGGCGTATCCATGAGGTACAGGAAGTCACCCCCGAGGACCTCTTTGACCGTCACTTTCCCCTCCAGGGTCAGGCCGGGGATGTTCTGAGCGCTCCGGGGAAAGAGTCTGGTGTGCTTGGGTCTGAATCCGGCCGTGCAGTTGTTGGAGAGCTTCAGCAGGTTCATCCCAGGATCCCCTATGAATGTGGCGACGAAGAGGTTCTTGGGGTCTTTGTATACCTCCTTGGGCGCTCCCTTCTGCATGATCTTTCCTTCGCTCATGACCACGATGCAGTCACCCATGGTCATGGCCTCGACCTGGTCGTGCGTGACGAACACGAAGGTCGACTTGAGTTGCCGGTGCAACTCCACCAGCTCGCTCCTCATCTGGCTGCGGAGCTTGGCATCCAGGTTCGACAGCGGCTCGTCCATGAGGAACACCTTGGGATCCTTGGAGATGGCCCGAGCGAGGGCTACCCGCTGCCGCTGCCCGCCTGACAGAGAGGCGGGCCTGGAGTCGATGAACTCGCTCAGCCCGACTTGCGCCAGGACATCGGTGATCCTCTTGTCGCGCTCTTCTTTGGGGATTCCCAGGTTCTTCAGGCCGAAGTCTATGTTCTTCCTGACCGACATGTGGGGGTAGATCGCGTAGTTCTGGAAGACCATCGCGATCTCGCATTCTCCCGGCTGCAGGCCGTTGATGAGCTGGTCTCCGATGTAGATCTTGCCGTCCGTGATCGCTTCGAGGTTCGCTATCATGCGCAGGAGCGTCGTCTTGCCGCATCCCGAAGGTCCGACGAGTATCGTGAACGATCCTGGATCGATGGTGAGATCCAGCTCTTCGATCACGGTGTTTCCGCCGGGGTAGGTCTTCTTCACTCGCTCGAACAGAATCGGCGTCATCTCATCCCCATTCCCCGGGACTCGGAGCCGCCGGCCGGTCGCCCTGCGCTCCCCTGCCCGACATCGCGTTCTAGCGCTTCCCCCGGCCCGCGGGGCTGGGAGCCCGTGTCGTCGACATACCAGATTCTATCCAGCTGTGCAGCATATGCTACATCGCCTGGTCTGTCAAGCCGGGCTGGCTCGCTTTCCGCGATTCCGGTGCCGCCCGACGGAACGGTCACCACGGCCGATGGCCCCCGGGGAGCCTCACCTCCGCGCAGAGCGTGTGAATCCTTTGTGCGTTCGACTCGAGCCCGGCGGGCGGCCCTAGATCCCTTCGATCTTCTGCAGCTTGAGCATGTCCGGCAGCGAGGCGCGCAGCTTGACCCTCTTCTGCTGGTAGGCCTTCAGCCCCGACAACTCGCGACGCGTGATCGCGAAGAAGGTCGACGTGTCCATCTCGTACATGATTTCCGCCCCCTCTGCCTTGCCCCGGAGCACCTGCTCGGGGGCTCCGTCGACGAAGCGGAAGTAGAAGTGCTCGCCCGTGTCGGTGAAGGAGTACTGCATGGTCTTGTTCCAGCCGCGGAAGGATGACGCCACTCGCGGGTCGAGGAATCTTCTCCTCTGCTCCTCGATCACGCGTTCAAGCTCTGCGAGGAGCACGCCGCCGGTCTTTGTCGCCGTCTCGATCTCTGCCATCACGTCCTCCTATCCGTACGAGAACCGCACACCGGTGCCGCCGTGTGGCTCTCCGAGCTCGATGGCGCCCGCGGCGCAGACGTTCCAGCAGGCGCCGCACTCCACGCAGTCACCGGGGCGGACGGGCCGGTACAGCCGTCCGCTCTTTTCCCAGACCCCGCGGGTGCAGTACGCCGCACAGCGGCCGCAGGCGGTGCACCGGTCCGGATCGACGCTGAGGAAATCCCCGGCGGGCTCGGGGTGGTAGTCGACCTTCATGACGAGGCGCACGTCTTCCTCCTCTGCCGGTAGCACTCCTCGAAGTCGTTCCCGATTTGGCGATAGGGACCCAGGATCCCAAGCAGATCCGAGGCTTCCTGCACCGGATCGATGCGCCCCTCCTGGGCGCCCCGCAGCCACTCGCCGTGCACCGCGCTGGTGATGAACCCACCGCCCATGACCACGTTCTGCATCAAGGCCGCCGTTTCCTCGTCGGTCCGAGAGAGGATGGAGGCCTTGTTCCTCGCGGCGATGTTGTGGAACACCTTCATGAAGAGGTTGGCCTCCACGCGCTCATCCAGGGCCGCCTGGAGTGAGGGGCCGGACAGGTCACCGTTCCGGACCCCTTGGGCGGCGGCCTCCGCGGCGTAGATGCCCGTGTAGAATGCCTCGGGCATGCCCTGGCCCAGGAAGGGAGCAACGAACCCGCCGGCCTCTCCGGCCAGGATGAGACCGTCGTCCGCCCTGCGCGCAAGGGCGCCGTCGAATTCCAGGTGCAGCCCCCACGCGGCGATCTCTCCACCCTCGAGCCGCGAGGCCACGGGGCCAAGGTCAAGAAACCGCTGCATGTATTCGTTGACCGAAGACAC
>JAFGIH010000227.1 GCA_016929985.1 Thermoleophilia bacterium
ACCATCTACGACATGTGCAAGGCGGTCGACCGGGCCATGGTGATCGGCGACCTCCGCCTTCTGGAAAAGACCGGCGGAAAGGAAGACTACATCCGTCCTCCCGAGACCGGCCCGACGAGATGCCTCCAGTCCGCGGGCGGGCCGCCGGCGCAGAACGCCTGCGGCACGGTCGTCGCCGTCAACGTGAGTGGGTCGAAAGGCCAGCGCAAGATCCCCATGCCCGAAGCCCGCATGCGCACCGATCACGGTATCGAGGGCGATGTGCACTCCGGCAACTGGCACAGGCAGGTGAGTCTGCTCGCCCAGGAGTCGGTGGACAAGATGATCGCCGCCGGCCTGAAGGTAGGCCCGGGTGACTTTGCAGAGAACATCACCACGAGAGGCATCGACGTGGCGTCGCTGCCTGTGCTCACTACCCTGGAGATCGGGGAAGCGCTGGTGGAGGTCACGCAGATCGGCAAGGAGTGCCACACCCGCTGCGCCATCTACCATCAAGCGGGTGACTGTGTCATGCCGCGCGAGGGTATCTTCGTCCGGGTCCTGCGCGGTGGACGTGTCGCCCCTGGCGACACGGTGCGCGTGAGGGCCTGGGGGACCGGAGCGAGAGGGGTCGGGGCCACCGTCGCCACAGACACCGAGGCGTGAGCGAGCCCACCATGCACCGCCATTCATCTCACAAGGCGGCTGCCCGTCCCATCCGTGCCGCGGTCGTCACTTTGAGCGACAAAGCGAGCGCCGGTCTTCGCGCCGACGCCTCAGGTCCCACGTTGGTGCAATTGCTACGCGACCTGGGGGCGGAGGTGGACGACGCGGTGGTCATCCCCGACGATCAGCCCCGCATCGAGGAGACGCTCGCAGCTCTTGCCGACGGTGGAGTGATCGATCTCGTACTCACCACCGGCGGCACCGGTCTCGCCCCACGCGACCGCACTCCGGAGGCCACTCTCGCGGTGGCCGACCGGCTTGCCCCCGGGTTCGCCGAAGCCATGCGGACCGCGTCTCTGGAGGTGACACCCCGCGCGATGATGAGCCGGGCTGTGGCGGCCGTGCGAAAAAGCACCCTGATTATCAACATGCCTGGCAGCCCCAAGGCCTGCCGCGAACATTTTGCCGTCATCGTACCGGTGCTCGAACATGCGGTGGAGACCCTGCGTGGAGATGCCTTTGAATGCGCGACTACTAAGGACGCACACTAAGGAGCCGTAGAGCTGAGACGCTCCTTCTTGGACTCCTTAGCTTCGTAGAGCGTAGAGTCGGCGACGCGCAGCAGTACCTCGGCATCCGACCCATCCTCGGGGCAGGCAGCCGAACCGAAGCTCACCTGAAGGCTCGCAAACGAACGGCCGAGCTTGAAACGGGTCTTGTGGATGGACTCCGATATCCTGCGGCCCACCATCTGGATGGCGTTCTTGTCGGCCTCGGGCATGAGTATGAGGAACTCGTCGCCCCCGAACCGGCAGGGGATGTCGACATCGCGGATGCTCATGCGCATCACGGTTGCCAGATGCACCAGAGCGGTGTCGCCCGCCGCATGACCGAACGTGTCATTGACCCATTTGAGGTTGTCGAAGTCGAGCATCAATATCGCGAAGGGGTGCCGGTAGCGCTTGTAGAGCTCCACATAGCGCTCTAGCTCGGGTTCCCAGTAGCGGCGGTTGTAGAGCCCGGTGAGGCTGTCCGTATGGGCGAGCCTGTCGAGCTCGGCGTTGGACTGCTTATGGTAGGCCTCGGTGGCGGCGGTCATGATGCGGTGGAGACCGAGCCGTAATACACGCACCAACTCCAAGAGTTCCTGGTCTTGAGAACGCATGCCCTCGGCGAGGCCGTCCCAGATCGCCTCCTCGAGGGCGCAAAGACTATCGGCCAACGAGCCGATGGCATCGGCGCCGTCGCGCTGCAGTGTCCCAAGGGTGGCGGCTTGGTTGTAGTACGAGCCCCCGGGGAAGAACTGCTTGAGTGCTTCTTCATCGGCGAGGCAGCGCTTGAGGCCCTCGATCAGCTCCACGGAGGTGCGGATGCTCTCCTGGGTGGGGAAGCGTTCGAGCGCGTCCAGGTCGTCAAGCCGGCTCACCAAGCTTCCCAACCACGCCTTGGTGATGTCGATCTTGCGCTCTTCGAGGATGCGTTGAGCCTTGAAAAGAATGGGGCCCGCTTCGGGTCCCTGGTCACTCGCGCCTATGTCTCCCGCATTCGGCACAGGCTAGCCTCTTCGTTCAGGACGAAAATATGTGCACATTATACGAGCAGTTGCCCGGCCGGTGCAATAGAGGCCCGGGCCGCCTCTGGTAATATTTCGGCTGTATGGGGGTATAACTTGACCGTCAGCACCATCCGCGGCTCACCGCGAGTTGGAGGATGCATGAAGATCGGCTTCGATGCGAGGGCGATACCTTACCGCAAGGGCATCGGCATATACTCCCGGAACCTGCTGCGACAGTTCGCCGACGCCGGTCTTGAGGTGGTGGTCTTCTGCCAGGACGATGAGAAGCACACCATCCCGTCGGCAGACTCGGTCACCCTCGTCTCGGCCAACATGAATCCCATAGCGATCCACGCCAAGGCTTCGTTCAGGGCTCTCTTGAAGGAATCGGGGGTCGACATCCTGCACGTTCCCAGCCCGTGGGCGCCCACCCCGTTGCCCGTGCCCCTGGTCTCGACTATGCACGACGTCACCCCGTTCCTCTATCCGCAGAGCGTCCCGTTTCCTCTCCGCATGCGGTACAAGGCGCAGTTGCACGATACCCTGCAGGAGTCCAGACGGGTCATCACCGTGTCGCAGATCCTCTTTTCTACTCTGAGTATCTATGCGGGCGTCGACCCGGCCAAGGTCAGGGTCATCCATAACGGGGTGTCCGAGCGTTTCACGCCGCAGACCGATCCGGCAGTCCTTCAGGCGGCGCGGCACCGTTACTCTCTTCCCGACCGCTTCGCGTTCTGGGCGGGTGACTTCCGGCAGGAGAAGAACATACTCTTTCTCATACAAGCGTGGTCAAGGATGCACAAGAGGATGTTGGATCCTCCCGACCTCGTCTTGGCCGGCGCCCAGAAGCTGGAGTATCACAGGATCCGTGACGAGGTGCGGAAGCGGGGGCTGACCGGGAACATCCTGTTTCCCGGGTTCATCGGCGACGAAGACCTGCCCGCGGTCTACTCCGCGGCCACCGTCTTCGTGTTCCCGTCGCTGGCCGAAGGGTTCGGGTTGCCACCTCTGGAAGCCATGGCCTGTGGCACGCCGTGCGTAGTGTCGAACTCTTCGTCGCTCCCCGAGGTCACCGGCTCCGCCGCCCTGTTGTTCGACCCCACCTCGCTCGACTCGTTTGAGGA
>JAFGIH010000228.1 GCA_016929985.1 Thermoleophilia bacterium
GAGACAGCCCCCGCACGGCGGCCTTGGCTACGCCCGCCGGGTCTTTCATGATGCCGTACTTGACTGCCAGCGGCACCGGGATGCCCGTCCCATCGTACAGCGAGGTGGCCACGGCTCCCGGCGCGACGCAGGTCACGCTCACGCCGTGCTCGCGGAGCTCCTCACGCAGGGCCGACGCGAAGCCGCGCAGGAACCGCTTGGAGCTGCTGTAGTACGCGATACCGGGGAACTCACGCCACCCCGAGATGCTCGACACAAAGGCGATGCGCCCCCGGCGCCTGGCCGCCATGTCCCGGCCGAAGTACTGGGCGAGGAGTGAGGGCGTCACCACGTGGAGTTGCATCATGGTCTGGATGCGGTCGGGCTCGGTGTCGATGACGTCTCCGAAGAAGAAGATCCCCGCGTTGCTCACCAGGATGTCGACCTCTAGCCCCCGGCAGATCACCTCGTCGTACAGTACGCGGGCGGCCTCGGGATGGGCAAGATCCATCTGGATGGTCTGCGCGTCGACCTGGTACTCGGCCTCCAGCTCGCGGGCGGCCGCAACCAGCTCGGTATCCCGGTTGCTCACCATTATCAGCCAGTGCCCCCGGCGGGCCAACTCTCGCGCGATCGCGAGCCCGATGCCCGAGCATGCTCCGGTGACGAGTGAGTAGGTTTGCGTCATAGTGTCTCCATACCGCTCTTGGTACTGTAGCTCAAAGGACGAGGCCCGGGGAAGGAGTCTCTCCCCGGCCGGGCGAATGTTGCCTAGATGTGCCGGCGCCCCGTGGGAGGGGATATGGTCCTTCAACCTGTCCACGAATACTCCACGTCCTTTCAGGACTACTCCAACCCGTTTCATTTCTGCACTCATCTCGGGACCGACTACGGCCCCTTGGGGCCGGACGCAGGGCAGATATCCTGGAAGAAAGGACAGGTCTGTGTCGACCTGGGACCGACCGAGATGGCGGGCATGTGGCACAGCCTGGAAGGGTTGGCTCACGAGAAAGACCGCCGGCTGGACTTCATGAAGTGCTACCCGAACGTTCGCGATGACTTTCAGCCGGTGTGTGTGGGGATGACCGTGGGAGTGCGGGGCCAGGGTTCGCTCAAGTTCGAGCTCAGGTCGCCCGATGCACGCATCCTGTGGTGGGCCACGGAAGATCTCTCCACGGACGACCGGTGGGAGGAGCTGTCGTTCTCGTGGATGCCCGGCGACCTGCGTGAGGTCAAGTTCTTGAACTGGGTCGCCGAACCGGGGGCGAGGATCTGCGTCGACTATCTGCGCCTCGTCTTGGAGATGCCGGCTGACGTGCCTTTCCCCCAGGAGGTGTTCCTGAGGTCGTACGCCAAGCTGGCCCGCTGTTGGGAGCCGGGTTCGGGCCTAGTGCGAGACCGCGCTCATTGGCCCGCGGGTGCGTGTGACTCCATCCCCGCCAGCGGGCTGTTCTGTCTGGCTACCTCTACGGCCGCGAAGATGGGACTCGTCAAGACGGCCGTCGCCGAACGGATCCTGGGCAAGATCTACGCGTTGGTGTCCAGAGTGCAGAGGGCCAAGGGCCTGCTCCCTTGCTTCGTCCAGAAGACCGGCTCCCAGTACAAGATCCGCGAGGGCACCGAGTACAGCACCTTCGACACCAGCGTCTACTATCACAGCATGTTTCTGGCCGCCCAGATGCTCTGGGATGGCAAGACACTGGCCGGACTGACCAAGGCCGTCCGTGCGATAGAGTTCGACGGGCTGCGCGATCCCCAGGGCTACGTCCTGCACGGCCTGCTCGACGACGGGCGTACGCCGGCCACGGGTTCGTGGTGCGAATGGGGAGGGGAGACTGCCCTTGTGTTGTTGCTGGAACGCATGGCCTTGGGGGAGGACGCCCAGCTCGAGATGGAAGGCGGCGGCAAGGTGAACGGCGGCGTAGGGTATGTCGCCGAGCTGCAAAGCCTCTTCTACCCCGACTTCTCGTTCAACGAGATCGATGCGGTCAGCGGGGTGAACTGGCTCATGGCCCGGCGGGAACTGCTGGCCGAGCAGAAGAGCTACGTGTCGAGCAAGTGGAAGCGCTCCGCAGCGGCCGGCGCAGGGCTGTATGGCCTCTCGGCGGGGGAGGCCCCGCGCGGTGGCGGCTACGTGGTCAACGGCACCAAGAGTTCCGGCAGAGCGGGGATCATCCACCCGCACTACATTGTGATGTCCGGGGCTCTCGAACACGATCCCATGGTGGTGTATCGTGCGCTGGAGGCGATGGAGGCCCGCGGGCTGTTCCCGCCCTGGGGTATGGTGGAGAGCTTCACCAAGGACCTCGACGAGTATCTGCCCATGATCGGCTCTCTCACCGCGGCCTACGAGTGCATCGCGTCGCATCACCTCTGGGCCAAGCAGAGTGGCCGGCCCGACCAGATCTACAGGGCCTGTGAGAGTAGCCCCCTGCTCTTTGAGGCGGTGAGGGCCTTCTACCCGTGATGCACCGGCGGCCGGTCGAGTCTGGACTTACCTGCGTGGTAAGGCTATCCTTTCACTCCCAAAGAGACCCCGGAGGAACGTGTGGTCCGTACTCTCGGCCCGTATGAGATCCGCTCCAAACTGGGACGGGGGGTCGCTGCTGTGTTCTGGCGCGCCTACGACCCGGTGCTGGAGCGCGAAGTGGCCCTTCGCGAGGTAGTCATCCCGTTCGATCTGGATCCCTCGGTGCGTTCTGAATTCGTGGACGGGTTCCTGCAACGGGGCCGGATGGCCGCGAAGCTGTCGCATCCGGGGCTGGTGGAGGTCTACTCGGCCGACGTCTACGACGGCCGGCCGGTACTGGTCACCGAGATCGTCGAAGGGGAGGCCCTCGCTCATGTGCTCGCGCGAGGCGCCCTCAGCTCCTCGTCGACCTACTACCTGCTCGACCAGATTCTCGATGCCGCGACGTACGCGCACGGTGAGGGGGTGGTGCACGAAGCCATCTCACCGGATACGGTTCTGGTCACGCGTGAGGGACGGGTCAAGATCGCGGACTTCGGAACCACCGGACTGTTTGCCGGCATACCCACCGGCCGCAGGGCGGCGGTGGGCCCTCCCGGCTACGTGGCGCCCGAGCAGATCGACGGCGCCAAGGCCGACCACAGGTCCGATCTCTTCTCGATAGGGGTGCTGGGCTACGAGATGCTCTCGGGGGTCAACCCGTTCGGAGCTTCCGAGGGCCTCTCCGCGGCGGCGATCTCCTATCGCGTTGTGCACGAGCCGCCGGCTCCGCTCCCTGCCGAGGTCCAGGCCGCAGGCCCATGGGCGGATCCCCGGGCCGTGTTCGGCGCTGCTCTTGCCAAAAACCCGGATCGGCGATTCCAGAGCGCGGAGGAGTTCCGCGCCGCGCTCCATGGGGGAGCGGTTCCCACGAACACCGCGCTGCTGGCCGTTGCTGCACCGAAGACCGTTCGGCTGGAGGCAGAGCCGGCAGTCACTGCCGTCACTCCCGGCCCGGCGCCGCGCCGGGCACGCCGCGCGCGGCGCGTGGGCGGCGGCTGGTGGAGCGGCCGGGTCGGTCTGGGCTTGACCGCCGCGGCTCTGCTGGTCGCCTGCGCGGTGGGAGCGGGGCTTTTCTTCGGCCTTGGTGACTCGTCATCCGGGAACACGACCACGACGGTGGACGCTTCGTTGGAGTCGACATTGTCTTCCGCGACATCGTCGTCCACCACCCTTAGCACGGCATCAGCGGTGCCCTCGTCGACTACTGTGACTCTGGTCCCGGGCACCACTACTTCCACCACGCTTCCGCCCGCCACGACTACTTCGTCCACGACTACGACGACGGTAGCGCCGACCACCACTACGGTTGCTCCGACTACCACTACGGTTCAACAGACCACGACCACCCGGCGTCCGACCACTACCACGACACGGCGTCCGACCACCACGACCACTCAGCCCTCTACCACGACTACCACTGAGTTCGTCACACCCACCACCTTGGGGCCTGGACAATGAAGAGTCTGCTTCGGAAGATGAGATCCAAACGCGCCCTGCTGGTCGTCGGCGCCGGCTTGGGTCTCCTGGTCTGCCTGCTGGCCGTCCCGGCCTTGGCAGTCACGTTCACCGATGTCCACTCCGACACCTGGGATGACCCTGACTATCCGGAGGCTGTAGGGGCGCTCTCCGATCTGGGGATCGTGACCGGGTATTCCGATGGGACGTTCCGTCCTCACAACACGGTGATCAGACAGCAGTTCGCCAAGATGATCGTGAAGACCCTGGGTCTCCCCGTCACAGGCCAGGAGGTTTGTCCCTTCACAGACGTGGCGGAGGATACCCCGTTCATCGATCCCTTCTATCCCGACAAGTATGTGGCCGCCTGCGCCTCCCATGGCATCACAAAGGGCAAGACGGCGACCACCTTTGCTCCGTACGACACCATCACCCGGGCCCAGGTCCTGACGATGGTGGTGCGGTCGGCCGAGCGACTGGGCGTACCTCTGGAGGAACCGAACGAGGCGTACTACGCGGGCACTTTGGCCAATTCCACGTTCCGGAATCTCAAGGACTCCATCCACGGACACAACGTCCAGATCGCGGAGATGAACAATCTGGTCTGGGGCATATGGCCCGACACGGCGACCTTCTGGGATGTCAAAAAGGAAGCCACCCGGGGTGAGGTAGTGCTGATCCTATGGCGTCTCTGGCAGAAGATGAACCCGTCGTCTACCACCACCACCGAAGAGACGTCCACTACCACTACCACCGAGGGAACCACTACCACTACCGAAGACACCACTACCACTACCGAAGAGACAACCAGTACCACGCTCCCCGCGGGCAACTATTGGCATCAGATCGAGCCGGCCGGCGTTCCCCCAGCGGCTCGTGACAGGGCCACCATGGTCAGCATTCCCGAGAGTGGGGCCGCGATCATGTTCGGGGGGCAGGGCGTCACAGACGAAGCCTTCTCCGACACCTGGCGTTTCGATTTGACGGACGGCACGTGGACGCAGCTCGCGCCTACGGGGACCACACTGGTGGGCCGCCGAGGCAGCGCCGCGGTCTATGCAGCCGCCGGCGGCGAGGTGGTCATGTTCGGCGGGTACGGCTCAGGATATCTTGGTGACACTTGGTCTTACGATCCGGTCGCCGATGCATGGACGCAGCTGCAACCCGGCGGGAGAACGCCCGTTGGCCGGCACGGCCACTCTATGGTGTATGACTCGTCTCGCGACAAGGTGATCATGTTCGGCGGCTACGACGGCGGCTATCTCAACGACCTTTGGGAGTACGACCCGGTCATCAACGCTTGGACTGAGCTCAGGCCTTCGGGGACGCTGCCCGTTGGCCGGTATGACCACTCGATGCTCTACGATGTCCTTCGGCACAGAGTGGTCCTGTTTGCCGGGCAGCTCAACACCGGCGCCTCCAACGACCTTTGGGAGTACGACCGGGCGGCCAACCAGTGGACGAAGGTCTATCCGTCAGGCTCGGCGCCTTCGGCCCGGGCAGGGTTCTCAATGATCTACGACTCCGACACCCGGCAGGCTCTGCTCTTTGGTGGCCGCTCAAACGTCGCCTACGATGATTGTTGGGCATACGGTCCGGCCGCCGAGACCTGGACTGAGCTTCAGCCCGTCGGCAAACCGCCGGCAGCCCGCACCGGCGCCGCGATGATATACGACTCGGTAGGCGATCGATGCATCCTGTTTGGTGGCGCGGACGCCGGTGGCCTATATCTGGGAGACATCTGGGAGCTCGTCCCGTAAGGTTGAGGGTCCGGGCGGGAGCCCGGCCGCGGGGCGCCCGCTTGGCGGGCGCGGCTACCTGACATCGAGCGCGAAGAAAACGAAGAGCCCCGCTTTCGCGGGGCTCTTCTGTGTCTTGCCTGGTGACCCTCACCAGAGCCTCGCCGACGCTCGCGCGGCCGGCCGGGCTGAGTGAAGGTCGGAGCACCCCCTACAGGATGATGTCTCCCAAGTAGATGCTCTTGTACGTCTTGACCTCGAACTCCTGGGTCTGATAGCCGGGAGCGGCCACCGTGACCTTGTAGTCCTTGTTGTCGGGCAGGTCTTCGAACTCGAAGTCGCCGAACGCGTCGGTCTCTGTGGTCTTGGCGCCGTCTTCACCCGTGAGGGTGACGGTTACGCCCTTGGCACACTCGTCCTTGTCGCCAAAGGCCACCGAGCCGGCCACGAAGTTCTTGGGCAGGCCGATGAACTTGACGTTCTCGCCGAGTTTGTACTCGGGATGCATGGCCTCGGCGCGCTTCATGGCTTGCGAGACTGCGCTATTCGGATCGTCGAGATCGCCGAAGCAGAGAGCGCCGGTCGGGCAGGCCTCCACGCAACGGGGTTCTTTCCAACCCTCGTCGAGCAGGTGCGCGCAGAACGTGCACTTCTGGGGGACGTTCTCTTCTTCGTTCCAGTAGATGACGCGGTACGGGCACTTGGCGACGAGTTCCTTCATCCCCTTGGCCTTCTTGGGGTCGATGATGACGATGCCGTCGTCGCGCTTGTACACC
>JAFGIH010000229.1 GCA_016929985.1 Thermoleophilia bacterium
CTCCCCACTGAGCCACGACCTGCACGATGCGGTCGCCGGCGTGTCCATCCCACAGCTCGGGACGGCGGTTCGTGGGCATGGGGGAGGCGAGGGTCTCGTCGACCGCGGTGATGATTGCCGGCAGGTCCTCGGGGTCGACCAGGCGGTTCGTCCCCTCGGTGATGGTGACGGGTCGCTCGGTGTTCTTGCGCAGCGTGAGGCAGGGGACCCCGAGCACGGTGGTCTCTTCCTGGATGCCGCCTGAATCAGTGAGCACCAGGCGCGCCCCGGCCATGAGGCCCAGGAAGTCCAGGTAACCCAGGGGTTCGCAGAGCAGGACGGCGGGTCGCCCGTCCGCTGCGCCGCCCACCCGCCCGGCCGCCGAGGCGGCAGCCGACGGCGCCGCGCCGCCCGTCGCGGCGTCACTTCCCGGGGCGCCGTCCGCTGGAGAGCCGCTCTCCGGGGCGTCACTCGCCAGCGGGTCGCGCAAAAACGCGTCGAGGCCGTACTGAGCCAGCCTATCGCGGGTGCGGGCGTGGATGGGGAACACCACCGGGATCCTCGCGCCGACCTCGTTCAGCATGTGCACGAGGCGTTCGAGATCGTCCGGGTCGTCCACGTTGGAGGGCCGGTGCAGCGTCACAACCGCGTACGCGCCCGCCGTAAGCCCCAGGTCCGCCGCCACCGTGCTCTCGAGCGCGCGGGGCAGGTGGGCCTCCAGCGAGTCGATCATGGTGTTGCCCACGAAGTGGATGTGCCCGGCGGGGATGCCTTCGGCAGCCAGGTTGACGTCGGCGTCCTTGGAGGTGGTGAGCAGCAGATCAGAGAGCTGGTCGGTCACCAGCCGGTTTAGCTCCTCGGGCATGGTCCGGTCACGACTACGGAGGCCGGCCTCAACGTGGGCCACGGGGATGTTGAGTTTCGCGGCCACCAGCGCCGCCGCCATGGTGGAGTTGACGTCCCCCACGGTGACCACGAGGTCGGGGCGCTCCAGGAGGATCACCGGCTCGAGCGCCGTCATGACCGCCGCCGTCTGCTGGGCGTGGCTGCCGGAGCCCACTCCCAGGTCGTAGTGGGGCCGGGGGAGGCCGAGGTCGTCGAAGAAGACCTTGCTCATCTTGTCGTCGTAGTGCTGTCCGGTGTGCACGAGCACCTGGACGAAGCGTAGACCTGGGGCGCCGCCGGCGGCCGCGAGGCCCTCTGCGGCTCGGCCCGGCGCGCCGGCTGGGGTGCCGCCCCCGCCCGGGCCGTCACCCTGTCGCTCGTTCCAGCGATCCGCGGCGGCGATGACCGCGGCCGCCTTCATGAAATTGGGCCGGGTGCCCACCACGTGCAGGAGCTTGATGGTGCGTGGTTCGCTCACAGACTCGTGTCCTCCGGGGTCCTGGGGAGACGTTCGACCAGCCACCAGACTATCACCGGCGACGGGTCGGCAGCCACAAGGTGGGACCCGAGCCTCTCTCGATATTCCTGCCTGCCTAGGTCCAATGGTGGATAGCGGCGATGGAGTACTGCAGATGTGCTGGACAGCGTCAGGCGTACCGTGACGATGGAGGCGCTGACGCCAAGCCTGCGAGTAGGAGATGAGCGCGCCGGAGCGGGCTCATCCAGAACCTCGATTTCCCGCGAAGACGCCGCTCTTTGATCCGAAGGCGCTGAAGTCTGGTCTATCCGAGCGGAGCCATTGGCCTCCTAACTCTCAGGGCCCGACGCGGTTACCGCGGTGATCGCGTTCCGGCGTTCTCGAGGTTTGGGGCTCACCACGATCAACACGTCGCGGTCGAGGGCGTTCAGGAAGCGCAACAACCTTTCGAGCGAGAACCCGCTCAGCTTACCGGCGAAGAGGTCGGAGACCTTGGGTTGGGTAGTCCCCAGGATACGCGCGATTTGCGCCTGAGTCAGTCTCCGGCGGCCGGCTATCCCGGCTATCTGGCGGGCCAGTTCTGCCTTCGCGAGCACATCCGTCGCACCTGGGATCTCCAGATCGGCGAAGATATTGCCGCCGCTAACGAGGTGGTCTATCTCGACATGCTTGGTGTGTGTGTGAGTCATACGCCTTTCTCCCGTGGGGGGCTGCACGTCTGCAAGTGGAGTCGTCGGGCCTGCTGCAGACGCGCCTCGATCACTTCCATGTGGCGCTTGGGGGTCGCGACTCCCCGGTTGGACTTCTTCTTGAAGCCGTGCAGAACATACACAGCGCTTGGGAATCCCACAGTGTAGACGACCCTGAAGGCATCGCCGAGATACTCCTCCGCTACCTCAAGCACCCCGGCCCCCCGGTGCCCCCGCAAGGGTTTGGCAGAAGGGTGTTTGTCGCCCATCTGGGCGAGGAAGAGCGCGTATCCGATCACTTGACGTATCTCCGTAGGGAACTCCTTCAGATCGTCCAGCGAGGAGGCGATCCACACGAGCTTCTTCGGGAAAGGTCCTGTCATATGGAATATACCATTTCTGGGATAAGCAGTATTGGCCGGACACCGACGCAGCCTGTTCCAGCACGGCTCATCGCGATATCGGCCGTTGGTATGATTCTGGCTGGCTCCGGTCGCCCAGGCCCGGCGCGGGCGGGAGGGTGCCGTCTAGAGCGAACGGCCGGTCAGCGACGCATGCTCAGAGCGTCACCGAGGGAACGCTCGACCGAGTCGGCGTCGGGGGGCGACAGGCGGCCGATGGCCCTCAGCACCAGGCGGTCGTCGAGGGTGAAGAGCTTCATCCTGACGACCGAGGGCTTGGACAACCCGGCGGCCTCGTGGTCGGTTATGGGTACATCCAAGGGCCATCGTGGGTTATCACCGCTGGTGACCATGGCGAGGATGCTGTGCCCCGCCGGTCTGCCCACAGTGTCAGGGTCGGAGACCACGAGGGCCGGACGCCGCCGGGACGCCCCGCGATCCGCGAAAGGGAACGGGACGACCACCACCGAGAAACGTTCATAGGTCACGATAGGCTTCCTCATCGGCGGGAGAGAGCCACTCGCCCATGGTGTCCGAGAGGGCGCGGGCGTATTCACGGTCGAGCGGGTCGGCGCGTCGCAGTCGGACTCCGTCTCGATCGATCACAAACGCGATGCTGTCGCCGGCGCCAACACCGAGACGGTCTCTCACGGGGCGGGGAACGGTGGCCTGATACTTGCTCGTCAGTCTGCTCACGCTGATGACCTCTTGTTCCACGCCGCCTCCCTTGTGGTAATACAGCCATTACGACCTTACCACAGGAAGCGGCAAATCGTACGCAGCCCAATCTGCTCAGCCTCGGGCGGTCTCCAAGATCTTGTCCACGAACTGCTCCAGCAGGGCGCGGCCGACGACTGGTGCGGCTGCCGAGGCTGCGGGGGGCGCGGGCGGGGCGGGTGGTGCGGTCACGGTCGGCCCGGTCGCCGACCTCGCCCCTTTGTCGCTCAGCGGGCCCGGCTTCTTGTCCGGCGTGAAGGCGTCGCACTCCTCGGGCGAGCCCAGCAGGGTGAGCCTGCCCTGGGCCACGAGCGCCCGGTCGACCGCGGCGAGCTTGCCGGCATAGATGGAGTAGGCCGGGGTACCAAGGACGGCCGCCTCCCGGTTCATGCTGCCGCCGGCGCTGACCACGGCGCCGGCTCCGGCGATGAGCTGCCGCCCATCGAGGGCGGGACCGCCCCACACGAGGTCGGCGAAGCCCTCCGCCGCAATCGACGCCGCCTGCTCGGACGTGCGCGGAAGCAGGACGACGATGGCGGCATCGGCACGCCGAAGCGCGCTCAGACGTTCCAGCAGCCGGGCGAAGAGGGGGTTCTCGAAGCGGTGGTAGAGGGCCATATCGGCCGGCGGACGGACCACCACCACGGGACGGGAATCGTCGATGCCGGCGGCGCGGAGATATCCGGGGTCGGGAACGAAGCCGGCCAGGGCCATCTCCTCCTTGAGACCGGGATAGCGCCAGACTTTGGCCGGATCGGCCCCTTGACGGCGGAGCGCATCGAGGGGGAACACATCGGGCACGGCCACCAGGCTCGCGCAGCGGAAGGCCACGTGGTTGGCGGGCTGGA
>JAFGIH010000230.1 GCA_016929985.1 Thermoleophilia bacterium
GCGCTCACGTCGAACAGCAGGTCCCACCACATGGCGATGTCCTCCTCGCTCAGCGTGCCGACGGTGACACCGGCATCGGTGAGCAGCTTGATGGAGGCCGCGGTATTCGTAGCGTCGAGCTCTAGACTGAAGGTCTCAGCCTCGGCGGCCGCTTCGTACATGATGGCTTGGGTCTCCTCGGTCAGCTTCTCCCAGGTATCGAGGTTCACCGCGAAGACGTTACCGGCCGCATATGTACCGTCGAACATGTAGTACTTGCAGATGTCATACCACTTCAGGTCCACGGTCGAGGCGAGATCCATCTGAGTGGCCTCTATCACGCCGCTCGACAGGTTCTCGTAGGTGTCGGACGGGACGGACTGCACCACCGTGTAACCCAGGGCTTCGAAGGCCGGGATGGAACCGCCCGCCCCGAACTTCCTACCCACGAGGTCTATGAGCTTGATGAAGGGCTCCTTGGCAATGAACACGTTGCCACCGCCGGCTGTGAAGCCCAGGTAGATGACGTTGTTGGAGGCGGCTTCAGCCTGGATGAGCGTGGAGGTATCCGGGTTGTCGAACACCAGGTAGTTGAAGTAGTCGATGGCCCCCTGGGCGTCCGGCGGAGCCCACCTGGGAAAGTTGAGGAGGGGGATCTGGTCTGCAAACGGCGGATGGCTGAGCGAGACCATATCCGCCGAGCCGTAACTGGCCAAACCCAGTTCTTCCATGTTGGTGCCAAGCGTCCCGTCGAAGAAGATGTCGAACTCCACGGCGCCCGCGGTCGCATCTTCTACATAGTCGCAGAAGCGCTGGACTGTCTTGCCGCCCGCCTCGGTCTCGACAAACGTGGTCGCGTATTTGATGGTCATCGGCTCCCGTGTGGGCCTGGCAGCCTCGGTGGTGGTCTCGGGCGCCACCGCGGTAGTGGAAGTGGTTTCAGGCGCCGCAGTGGTCGCGGTGGTCACCGGCGCCACGCTCGTCACGGTAGTCACCGGCGCCGCGGTGGTCGCCGTCGTTTCCACCGTCTCCTCTTCGCCGCAGGCCGCGAGCCCCAAGCCGAGGGCCAATGCGACGACCATCAGCAACCCCACAGTCAGAGATCTCCTCATCATCGACCCTCCTTCTGTCCTCGACGAACCCCCAAGAGCTCACCCCTTGCCCAGATCGATCATACGACTTTCGCACACTACCCGCCCCCGAGCACGTACGGATGCGACGGACCCCATATCGAGGCCGGTCGACTCCCCGATGCGATCGGCGGCCTGGCATGTATGCGCGAAACGTATTAAGCTGTGACCCGAATCCCGAAAGGAGACCTGGTGAGTGCAAGCGTCGAGCTGGGCGGGCAACTAGGTTTTTGGACACTGGCGCCGTTCGCCTGCATGTTGATCGCCGTGGCGGTCATGCCACTGGCCTGCGAACGGTGGTTCGAGAGCAACCGCAACAAAGCTATCATCGCCTTCGTATTGGGCGTGCCCACGGTGATCTACCTGGTTGTGGCCTTCGGGCAACTGGGCTTGGAGAACGCAGCCCACACGGCCGAGGAATACGTGCAGTTCATAATCCTGCTCTTCGCCCTCTTTACCATATCGGGCGGTATCTATCTCACCGGCAACCTGATCGCGACACCGCGCCAGAACATCACATTCCTCATCGTGGGCGCCGTGCTGGCCAGTTTCATCGGGACCATGGGCGCCTCCATGGTGCTCATCCGGCCTCTGCTGAGGGCCAATTCGGAGCGCACTCACATCAGACATACGGTGGTCTTTTTCATATTCGCCGTCAGCAACGTTGGTGGATTGCTGACCCCACTCGGCGATCCCCCGCTCTTCTTGGGTTTCTTACGTGGCGTGCCCTTCTCGTGGACCCTCCATCTGTGGGCCGAATGGCTGCTGGTGGTGGTCCTGGTGCTGGCCGCCTACCTGGCCTTCGAACTCTACTACTACCGCAAGGAGCCCGCGCCCGCGAAGCAGATGGACGAAGCCGACTACGTCCCCATGCGGCTCAAAGGCGCCATCAACATCGCCCTGCTCGCGCTCGTGATCGTAGCCGTGCTCTTCTCGGGGCCGCTTCTTAGGGCAGGGGAGGCCATCCACTTCCCGTTCCTCCGCGAGCTGATCCTCGTCATCCTCGCCATCGTCTCGGTAACGGTGGGACCCAAAGGGCCAAGAGCGTCCAATCACTTCAGCTGGCACCCCATCATCGAGGTCGCGGTGCTCTTTGCCGGCATCTTCGCCACCATGATTCCCGCTCTCGCCCTCCTGCAGGCGCACGGCGGCTCCATCGGATTGACACACCCCTGGCAGTACTTCTGGGCTACCGGAGGCCTCTCGGCCTTCCTCGACAACGCCCCCACCTATCTGGCCTTCACCTCTGTGGCGCAGGGCCAGGTGGGAGTGGACACGGTCGGCGCCCTCACCGCCACGGGCATCACCGCGGGCCTCGACTTCTCCCCCGCCGACTTCCTCAAGGCGATCTCGTGCGGAGCCGTGATGCTGGGAGCAATGACCTACATCGGCAACGCGCCCAATTTCGCCGTGAAGTGCATCGCCGAGCGCGCGGGCGTCAAGATGCCCTCATTCTTCGGCTACATGGGCTACTCGGTGGCCGTTCTTGTCCCCATATTCGCCATCATCACGGTGATCTTCTTCCTCTGAGCATCTCCCGGAGCCCTACCAGCATGAGCGCACCCACGATGGCGATCATCCCCAAGCCCTCTATGATGCCGGGCTGCTCGCCGAGCTGTATCCAGGCCGAAGAGATCCCGATTACGGGAGTGAGCAGCGTAGCCAATCCGGCCGTTCCCGCGCTGAACGAGTTGAGGATATACAGCCAGAGTATCCAGGCCACCGCGTTGCCCAAGATCGCCACATAGACGAGGGCGATGATGAACGTGCCGGTCCACTCGGGCGGCCGGGACCACGTGGCGGCAGCGATGATGATGAGCGGAATGGAACCCAGAAGCATCTGCCACGCGGTCAGCGACAGTAGATCGACCTCGTGCCGCCTGCGGAGGACCTTCGCGTAAACGGCGCTCGCTGCCCAGAACAACGCCCCACCCACCGCGATGAAGTCGCTCGCCTTCCCTTCGAGACGCCAGGGAGCCAGTATCA
>JAFGIH010000024.1 GCA_016929985.1 Thermoleophilia bacterium
TGGCTGATCTGCTCTATGCCGGCCAGTTGCTGACGGCTGGCCGCCGTGATGTCCGAAGTGGCCTCGGCCGCCCTGGTGGCTACCGACACCCGGGAGCCCACGTTCTCTACCGCCAAGCTGGCTTCGGTGCTGCCCGACTCCACAGTCTGCCGGGCCTGTTCAGCCGCGCGGACCACCAAGTCGCTCCCCTTCTGGATCTCGCTCAGGACCGCGCGCACCTGCGCGACCCCCTGCTTGGACTGCTCGGCCAGGCTCTTGACTTCCTGAGCCACCACGGTGAAGCCCTTGCCGGCCTCTCCGGCCTTCGCCGCTTCGATGGACGCGTTCACCGAGAGCAGATTGGACTGCTCGGCAAGATCGTTCACCGTCGCGATGACGTCCCCGACCGATAGGGCCTGCTCGTTCAACCGGTCTATCGCGTCGGTGATGACGTCCATTTCAGACAGGATCTGAGCGAAGTGCTCGTAGTTCTTCTTGGCCGATGCCTCGCCGAACTTGGAGGTCTCCACCACCTCTTGCGATGCCTCCAGAGCTTCGCCCGCCTTCTCTTGAGCCAGCATGGCCGTCTGCTTGACCTCTTCCACCGTGGCCGACGTCTCGTTCGTTGCGGCGGCCGTCTCGGCCGCGGCCGCGGCTACCTGCGATGACACAGCCATCAACTGCGAAGCCGCCGTACCAAGGCTGGAGATCGCCTCCCGCAGGCCTCGCTTCATCATGCCGGCGAGACGCATGACGGCCCCTGTGCCGAAGAGCAGCGCGACGACCGCGACCACGACCATCACGATCAGCAGGATCCAGGCCCGGCTGCTCAGTGTGTTCAGGAGATCTTGGAGCACCGGGTCGCCGGCGGCTTCGGTCCCTTGGATCGCGCCGGAATAGTCGTTCTGCCAGGCCCGTACCCAGGCCAACGCGCCGATGCCGATGCCGGCCATCACCACCAGTAGTGCCAGCATCACGCCCATCGAGATCGTTATACGCCGTGTCATAGTCATCTCGGGCCCCCGCACTCCCTACATGGATTTTCGCATCGAGTATCGGCCTTCCGCCCCCTAGACTTTATCTAAGGATGCCGCAAACCCTCTTTTGGCAAGCCGACCGGCCGTGCGAGCCGGCCTGCGCGGTGAACGGGGGTCAGCGTTTGCGCCGGAGGAGCGCCCACGGCAGCGCTAACAGGCAGACCACGGCCGCCATACCAACGAGCCCGGCCTCCAAAGCGCCGGCAGACCACCAACCACCGGCGAACAGCACCAAGACGGCCACGGCCGCGGCGCCCACCCCCAGTGCCACGAGACCCAGAATACGCTCGGCGACCACCCGGTACTCGACCACACCCGACATCGGGAGCGCTCGGTAGATCATCAGGAGTTCGCACAGCACAACCAAGCCCACCGCGTAGGCGATCACCGAGAGCGCTCCGGCGTGACCGGTGATCTCCACCACTAGGTACCCGGCCGTCAATACGAAGAGCGCGGGCCCCACCACCTGGGCCCGCCAGACTACCGCGACGACCACGAAGGCGAACGCCACGGCGGCCAAAGGAACCGTCGCCCGCAACAGCGAGGGACTCGACCGCACGATGGGATACGCGGCCATGCCGCCGGCCAGCAAGACCGCCACGGCAGCCGTAGCTATGCGGAGACGTAGTGCGCCTGCCGTCGGAATGCTCTCACCTCCTCCACCACTGCCGCGAGAGGCGCCTTGCCGTCCCACTCCACCACGGCCACGCCCATCTGTTCGTAGCGGTAGCGGAGGGCCTCGCGCCACAGCCTCCAGAGCCGCAGAGCAAGCGTGGCGTCCTCCGCGCGCCCTTCGGCCGCAAAGGCAAGGGGAGTGATATCAACGACCACCAGATCGAAGCCCCGCCGCCGCAGGTCGAGAAGCACGTTCACACCCCGCTCGTCGAGGAGCGGACTGAGGGCTATGACGAGGGCGTGCGGTGTCAGGCTGCCGCGGGGCAGCACGTCGATGTCTTTCCATACGAACGACAGGGCGACCTCGGTCTGCAGCAGCGCCTCGACGATGCTGTAGAGCCGCCTGGTCCCCCCGGCCGGGGACAGCCAACGCACGAAGGCGCCGAAGCTCACCAAGCCCACTCGATCCTGGTTGGCCAGGTAGTGTTCGGCCAGAGAGGCGGCTCCCCTGACGGCCATGTCGAGCGTGCCGTCGTCACTGCCACGGACCTCGGCGAAACTGTCTATGAAGATCACCACGTCGGAGTTCAGCTCCAGATGCTCCTCGTTGACGAACAGCGTCTTTCGCCCCACGCTGGCCCGCCAATTGACGCGGCGCAACGGGTCGCCCGGGACGTAGGGGCGGAGCCCCGCGAACTCGATGCCCTCACCGGCGCTCCGCCCCACCCGGTTGCCCGCGAAGAGTTGTGCCTCGGCGGGGGCAATGAGGGAATGCAGGCGCTCGGGGCGTGGATAGACCTTCAAGAACGAGTCGCCGCGGACGGCCGTGTCCCGCGAGCGCAGCCCGGCCCGGTCTTCCGTCCGCAGTATCACGTCCCCCAGCCGGTAGGCGCCCCAGCGCCGGCAGACCAAACGGAGGGGGATCGTGCGCTCCCCGCCACCCGCCAAGCGGACGGCGGCCGTGTCGTGCCCATCGGCCACCTGCAGACCCTCCGGCAGGCAGAGCGCGTAGCGTACGACGCCGGCTCCCTCCTCCGGCGCCAGGACCAACTCCGCCTCCACCTCTTCTTCTTCCAGCGCGCGCCCGCGCGTCACACGCAGCTCGGCCCTCACAGCCGCGGGCCGTCTGAGCGACAGCCCCACCACAAGGACAAGGGCGAAGGGCGCGCCCAGTGCGGCGATCTCGGGGCGGCCGAGGACGACCGCCAGCATGAAGCAGACGGCCGCGAAGCCGCCGTACAGGATGACTTTGGCAGACCTTCTCACCGGCCCGCCGGCGCCGCTTCTTCCGGATCAGGGGTAGGGACGCTCTGGAGGATCTCCCTCACCACCGATTCGGTGCTCACGCGTTGCACCCACAGCTCGGGGCGGATGGTGAGACGGTGGGCGAGCGCGGGTGCCGCTACGCTCTTCACGTCATCGGGCGTCACGAAGTCACGGCCCAGAAGCGCGGCCTGAGCCCTGCCGAGCGTGAAGAGAGCCAGCGAGCCACGGGGGCTGGCGCCCAACTGCACGCGCCGGTCGTCGCGGGTGGCGCGGACCAGATCGACCATGTAGTCACGCACGCCGTCGGACACATAGACCTCCTCCACCGCTCGTTGCATGGCGATGAGGGTGGCGGCGTCGATCACCGGGTCGAGGTCTATGCGCTCCTGCCTCCGCTCCCCCCTGCGCGCCAGAAGCTCGGACTCATGGCCGCGCACCGGATATCCCACCGATACCCGCAACAGAAAGCGGTCAAGCTGCGCTTCGGGGAGCGGATACGTCCCCTCGTACTCTATGGGGTTCTGGGTGGCCAACACCAAGAAGGGCGGATCGAGACGGCGGGTCTCTCCTTCTATAGTGACCTGCCGTTCCTGCATGGCCTCCAACAGAGCCGCTTGGGTCTTGGGCGTGGCCCTGTTGATCTCGTCGGCCAGGAGCAGATTGGTGAACACCGGCCCCGGCCGGAACTCGAACTCTCCGCTCCGCTGGTTGTAGATGGAGGCCCCAGTGACGTCCGACGGCAACAGGTCAGGCGTGAACTGCACCCGGCCGAACGACAGGGAGCTCACCTGTGCGAAGGAGCGGGCTATGAGGGTCTTCGCCAAGCCGGGGACGTCCTCGATAAGCACGTGGCCGTCGGCCAGCAGGCCCAGAAGCACCAACTCGAGAGCCGGCCTTTTGCCTACCACGGCCCTCTCCACCTCGGCCAGCATCTTCTCCGTCAACGACCCGACCTGCTGCAGCGTGAGCGACTCCATCAAAGCTCCTCCAACTCATCCAAGAGTAGTGACAATTCGGCCTGCGACCAGCCACGCGCACTCCGGTCTTCGGGAGCCTCACGGTCGGGGCGCACCAGCTCCCACAGCCTGCCGTCGCCGATGACTTCACGAGCCTGCTGGGGCTCGCGCTCGAGGTTCACGCCGTGATTGCGGGCCAGACGCGCGGCTGCTATCTCCTGGGCCAAGGGGCGCAGGTGGGCGTGCAGACCCGACTCGCTCGACGACGACCGGCTCAGTCGTCGCACGATCGTCTGGAACTGCTCCACCCTGCCCCCGGGCGGTTTGCACCCCGGCACCATGCGCTCAAAATCGGGGGCGGGCTGAAGTGCGCCCTTGAGTCTCGAAAGCAGCATGGCCACCAGGGCCACACCGAGCACCACTACATACGACACCAACCCCAGCCCGGCCGTTTGCTCGTCCACGACGATCGCAACGGCCAGCAGGGCGCCCGCCGTGACGATCCACTCCGCCGCCTTCCAGAAGGTCTTGCTCTTGTTCATGCCCCCACCGCCCCCAGCTCGTCCCGCACCGCGGTAAGAGCCGCGACGGCGTCGCTCTTCAGCTCCGCGTCGACGGCGTGGTCGCTGAA
>JAFGIH010000231.1 GCA_016929985.1 Thermoleophilia bacterium
AATGAGGTCGATGCACGCCAGAACCTTTCTAGCCTTGGTGGGGAGGTGGCGATCGGGCACACACGCTGGGCGACGCACGGCGGCGTGACGCAGGCCAACGCCCATCCCCACACCGACTCAGTCGGCCGCGTTGCGGTGGTCCACAACGGCATCATCGAGAACTTCCGTGAACTGCGCGCTGGACTGGAGTCGGAGGGCATCTCCTTCGTCTCAGAGACGGATACGGAGGTCATCCCCCACCTCCTCTCCCTTGAGCTGCGCAACGGCCATCCGGCGCTTGAGGACGCCGTCCGCGCCGTGAGCGGTCGCTTGCATGGCTCCTTCGCCTTCTTGGCCTTGCACGCCGGGGAGCCCGGCAAGATGGTCGGCATCCGGCGGGACAACCCGCTGGTGGTGGGCTTCAGTCAGGGCGGCGCGTACTTAACATCGGACGTTCTCGGCTTCGCGTCGCATACGGACCGAATTGCGCCCGTGGGCGATAACGAGGTGGTTGTGGTCACGCCGAACGGCGTGCGCTTCATCGGATTTGACGGAACTGAGGTGAGCAAGGAGCCGGCGCCGCTCGACACGCGCTGGGCGAATACGGAGCTCCACGGTTGCCGGCACTACATGCTGAAGGAGATCCTGGAGCAAGCACCGTCGCTGCGGCAGTGCAGCCTGCGGGACGACAGTGGTTTGATGGACGTGGCCCTAGCGATACTGGGAGCGCGGCAGGTGATATTTGCCGCTTGCGGCACGTCGCGCCACGCCGCGCTCATAGGTCGGTACCTCTTCTCGACGGTGGCACACAAGTTTTCGGATGTCGTGATGGCGTCGGAGTTCGGCTACTTTGCTCCGTCGCTGGGCAAGGAGACCGTCGTCATCGCGGTATCGCAGAGCGGTGAGACGGCGGACGTCATCGAGGGCGTGAAGCTCGCGAAGGAAGCGGGCGCGCGGGTGGTTAGCGTCGTGAATCGCCAGCCCAGCGTGCTTGCGGAGATGGGCGATTACGTCCTCGGACTCAAGTGCGGCGCTGAAGTGGGGGTGGCGGCGACTAAGACATTCACCTGTCAGCTCGCGGTGTTCCATATGCTGGCGCACGGGATGGTGAACCGGCTGGAGGAGGGGCGACGCGAACTCGTGCGAGTGGGGCAGTTGTTGGACCGGATGATGCAGGGGCTGGACGGCAGCCTGGAGCACCTGGCGGAGCGACTCATCGACCGGGAGCACTTCTACTACATCGGCCGGGGCATCAACTTCGCCACGGCGATGGAGGGGGCGCTGAAGCTGAAGGAGATCAGCTATGTCCACGCGGAGGGCATGCCGGCGGGCGAGCTGAAGCACGGTACGCTGGCTCTCATTGAGGAGGGCACGCCGGTGGTGGCCATCTGTCCCAACGATGAGACGCACTCGAACACGATAAGCAACGTGATGGAGGCGCGGGCACGGGGAGCGTTCATCGTCGGAGTATCAGACGTGCGGTCTGAGGCGTACCACCACTGGATTCCGATTCCGAAGGTTTCGCCGCTACTTTACCCGATGCTGCTGGCTGCGCCGCTGCAGCTCTTCGCCTATCACACCGCGGTGCTTCGGGGCTACGACCCTGACAAGCCGAGGAATCTGGCGAAGTCCGTCACTGTTAAGTGAAGGCCGTAACAGCGAATCAGGGGTCCATGGACATAGCGCCCCACTAGTACGCGGGGTGCGTGTGCTAAAGGTTGAATAGGACCGCGCATTTTGTTCGTGGATTCAGTATTCGCAATCCTCGGGGTCTTGTTGCCGTGCGTGGCCCTTGCTTGGGCTTGACCACTGCTATTCGCAGAATGCCAAGCACGAATACCCCAAAGTATCGGCGACGTCGGCGCGCCTACGCGCCAAGTGAGAGGTCGACGACGCTGTACTGTATCCCCGCCTCCGCGAGGCGTTCGGCGACGCGGGCCATATCCGCCTCCGTGCACACCAGGACGCAGGACAGTCCGGCCGAGGCCGCCTCGATGACCGCCGCTGTGGCGGCCCAGCGACACCCCGCCGGCACTCCGGCGAGATCGAGCGCGACCCCCGACTCCACACCGACGTTCGCCACCAGTTGTGCGTCCTTCGTCAGCCGGCGCAGCCGCGCGGTGTCGGTCCGCGAAGACCCGCCGTCCTGGATGGCCGGCAGCACCGCCACCACGACCTCGGAGGGGTGGAGGGGGATGACCCCCTCGATTTTGGTGATGCCGCAGTCCAGGCCCTGCTTCGCCGCAGCCGCCGTCACGCCGCTGACCGGGTCTCCCGGGCGCCACGGACGCGCATGCAGCACGCCGTCGCGCATCTCGAGCGTGACCTTCTCCCCCGCCGCGAGGTCGGTGTCCGCCAGCGCCGCCGTCACACTGATGTCGCGGACGATGTGCGCGATGCGGTCCGAATACGACTCCAATTCACGCGCGTGCCGCAGCAGCCAGTCCACGCCCGCCGGCGTAATGCTGTAACTGGCTCGACTCCTCGTCGCCACCAGCCCCGTCGCCGTCAGCTCCCGGAACTGCTCCGAGACCGCCTGCACCGTGATGCCCAGCTCCCGCGCCACGTCCTTCTGCTGCACGGACGGCTGGCGGGACGCGATCTCAACCAGCACGCGGAAGCGCGTGGAGACGCTGCGGGGCTCAGGGTAATCGGGCATGGTTCGAATTATATACCGCCGCTATGCGGACGGAGATATCGGGTGCATGGCGAAGAGGTCGAGTTACGTGGAACGCGTTGAGTGTTTCCGTGCTGGCAGCAAGGTTATTGACTCGCTGATCAATCAGGCTCGAGTGGCTGTATCTTTCCGCGAGGAGGGTTGCCGTACCTGCCTTCAACTTAAACTGGAGCTCACTGGCGCGATGGCATGCCTCGTCTGCAGCTCGGTGGGGTTCGCGGTTTATGGTTGTGTGGTGTGGCCACAAGAACGTAGAACCCGATACACTGAAGGCGTAGGGCTACGGCGTTTGCCTATTGACGTTGGTGACTGCCGACGCAAATAATAGGTCAGGGTCCCACTGAGCGCGAACGCAGGAGGTGGCACGATGGTGAAGGTAGTGCAGGAGCGTGTGGTGCGCAGGCATGATGCGCAGAGGCTGCTTGAAGGACTCCAGGACCTGAGGGCGGAGGCACTCGGACAGCCGGGGTACGTGACCGGGGAGACCTGGTTTAGAGGTGACGACCCCGTGACGGTGCTTGTGGTGGCGACGTGGCTCTCGGAGGACCACTGGAAGGCGTGGGAGACCTCCGAGGCGCGGGTTGCGCTGAACGACTTCATCGCCCCGGTGCTGGTGGATGAGCCGAAGCTCAGCATCTATCGGATGTCCTTCGAATAGCCGGGCGGGCCCGCGAGGCGCGGGCGTTCTGCGTGGAATCCTTGTTAGGGGCGATGGCATGCCCCGGACTGACTTCGCTGGAGTTACGAGTTAGCGAGTTCCAGGTTGTGAGTTCCCCACGGTCAAGCTCCAACGAGAAACAGATAGGGCGAGGGTGAGAGGTATACTTCACGTCCAGCGGGCGGGTGGGCATGAGAGCCCGCCCGTACGAGACGAAAACCCGGAACCCACCAAACCGCGATCCTCGCTTCCCGCCGGCTAAGTGCGGGCGTAACGTCAAGGCGATGGCGGGTGGACGCGGGGATATCCGCCCGTACAAGAGGGGGCACGCAGAACTCAGGACTGTTATACCCCCCTCACCCCCACCTCCCCGACGAGGGGCCGGACGGCATCCGCGAGCGCCCTCACCACATCGGGCGGGTAGGGGGCGACGTCCGCCCAAGAGGGGTCGATGAGGGGGGAGGTCACGCGGTACTGCTGCAGGACGTAGCGGGAGTGGGGGCCGACGAGCGACCCGATGGCGAGGATGTCCGCCTCGGTCACGAGGCCCGGGACGCACGTGGTGCGGAATTCGTGGTCGATGCCGGACGCCGCGATGATGCCGGCGGCCTCGCGGATGCGGTGGGGCTCCACCGGCCGCCACGCCGCCTCCCCGTAGCGCTCGGGCGTGGTCTTGAGGTCCATGGCGACATAATCCACCAAACCCGAGGCGAGGACGGTGCGGAGGGCATCGACCTCGTAGCCGTTGGTGTCCAGCTTCACCGCCAGACCGGCATCGTGGCACATCGCCAGGAGGTCGAGCAGCTCCGGGCCGTTGATGAGCGGCTCACCGCCCGTCACCACCACGCCATCGACGAAGCCGCGCCGCCTGAGGATGCGCTCGAGCGCCTCTGCGGGTGCAATCGGTGGCAGAGTCTCGGGCCGCAGCACGAGGTCCGGGTTCTGACAGAACGGACAGCGGAAGTTGCAGCCGCCGAGGAAGAGGACCGACGCGATCCTTCCGGGGAAGTCGATGAGTGAGACGCCCTGAAGGCCGAGGATGTTCATGCAGCGCCTCCGGCGCGGCGGTTCTGAGTTCTGCGTTCTGGGTTCTGCGGAGGACGGGTTACGGGTTCCACACCCCACCCCACCGGGTCGGTGTGGGAACCGACCCCTTGTATGCTAAGGGGGACGCACCCTGAAGGTGTCGCGGGAGAGGGGAATCAGACCGACC
>JAFGIH010000232.1 GCA_016929985.1 Thermoleophilia bacterium
CAAGAAGAAGCGCCGTTGGCGGCTGTTTCTGACTCTCGCCGTGGTGCTCGTACTCGCCATCGGCATCGGCGGGTTCGCGGCCTACAACTCGACCGTCTACTACCTCGATCAGTACGACGACGGCAGTATCGCGCTCTACCGCGGATTGCCGGGGCAGGTACTCGGGATCGAACTTTCCGAGGTGTATCAACTGAGCTCGGCCAAGTACGACGCCCTTGCTCCCCATCTGAGACAAGAAGTGGACGCCCGCGAGTTGATCAGCAAGGAGGACGGACAGGAATTCCTCCGGGGTCTGATCTTGCAACAGTGAGCCTGCGCAACCGGGAGCTCGTCTTCCTGATCCCCGCGTTGGTCCTCACGACCCTGGGGTTCGCGTTGGTGTATACACAGAAGGCCTCCACGCTCACGTTGACCTCGCTCACCTACGGCGGCCTTTTCATGGCCCTCTTCTTGATCGCTCACATCGGACGCAGATTCCTCGCCGTGCAGGCCGACCCCTATCTCTTGCCTATCACGGCTCTGCTTTCCACTTTGGGCCTCGTATTGCTCTACCGGCTCAACGAGGATCTTGCTCTGAGGCAATCCATGTGGCTCGTGGTGGGGCTGGTGGCCTTCCTGCTGGTGCTTGCGCTGGTGCGCAATCTGAACTTCTTGTACCGCTACCGGCTTGTCATCGGCATCTTGGGGCTGTTGTTCTTGTTGGTGACGGCCATCTTCGGACGCGAGATCAACGGGGCGCGGCTGTGGGTCGACTTCGGGCCGATCAACTTTCAGCCGGCCGAGCTCGGCAAGATCTTGCTCGTGGTCTTCTTCGCCGCCTATCTGGTGGATATCAGAGAGGCGCTCAGTGTGAGCACCCGGCGCATCTTGGGCGTCTCCTTGCCGCCCTTCCGTTATCTCGCGCCTCTACTCATCGTGTGGGCTCTTTCCATGGTGCTGCTGGTCTTCGTAAAAGACCTGGGGACCAGCCTGCTCTTCTTCGGAGCTTTGCTCGTGTTGATCTACGTGGCCACGGGGCGCTTCTTCTATGTGTTGGTAGGTTTGGTGCTCTTCTTCGCCGGAGCGACTCTCCTGTATTACCTGTTCCCCCACGTGCAACTACGGGTCGACATCTGGCTCGACCCTTGGCGGGACCCGAGCAATAAGGGCTATCAGATAGTGCAGTCGCTCTTCGCTCTGGCTGAGGGCGGCCTGTTCGGACGAGGTCTGGGCGAGGGTTATCTCATCCTGCAGTCCGGCAGGACGATCATCCCCAACCTGGAGACCGACTTCATCTTCTCGGCCATCGGGGAGGAGTTGGGGCTCGTCGGTGCGGTGGGGATCATCTTGCTGTACCTGATCTTCACGTATCGTGGACTGCGGGTGGCCGTGCAGGCCAAGCAGGATTTCCCCCGTCTTCTTGCCACCGGACTCACGAGCATCTTCGCCCTGCAGGCCTTTCTCATCATAGGCGGAGTCATCAAGCTCATCCCGCTCACGGGGATAACGCTGCCCTTCGTGAGCTACGGTGGCAGTTCTATCGTGGCCAACTTCGTACTGCTCGCACTCTTGCTGAGGGCGAGCGACACGGTGCGATAGATGAGCAAGCCCCTCAGACGCCTCTATTGGTTCTTCGCCCTTCTCTTCTTGGCGCTGCTCGTGCAGCTCACGTACGTGCAGGTCTTCGCGGCGCCCAAGCTCCAGACCAACCCTTCCAACACGCGGGCCATCGCGGCCGAGATGGAGGTCGACCGAGGGTCCATCGTCTCGGCGGACGGTACGGAGCTTGCGGTGAACCGCAAAGACGGGAAGTACTATCTGCGGGAGTACCCCGCGGGCGATCTCACCTCTCCTTGGCTTGGATACAACAGCCTCAGGTACGGGCGTGCCGGCATTGAGCGTGTGTACAACGAGGAGCTTTCGGGGCAGTCGGGCCTGCTGGGCATCACGAGTTACTGGGACCAGCTCATGAGCAAGACCCACGTGGGGGCCGATGTCGTTCTGACGGTCGACATGAAGCTGCAGCGGGCTGCTGCTGAGGCCCTCGGCGAGAGGAAGGGCGCTGTGGTGGCGCTCGACCCGCGTAGCGGCGCGATCTTGGCCATGGTGTCCTACCCGCGCTACGACCCCAACGAGATCGACGCCGCGTGGGCAGAGATAAACAACGACCCCGGCACGCCCCTCGTCAACCGCGCGGTCCAGGGCCGGTACCCTCCGGGGTCGGTGTTCAAGATGGTCGTGGCGGCGGTCGCCCTCGAGAACGGTACCGTGACTCGCGACACGACGTTCACCGACACGGGCAGCGTCAAAGCCGGCGGGTTCGAGGTGAACAACTATGACGACAGAGTCTACGGCGAACACGACTTCGCGAAGGCGTTCGCCAGCAGCATCAACACCACTTTTGCGAAGGTGGGCGTGGCGCTGGGGGCGGAGAGTCTGGCCAGGTCCGCTCTCGATTTCGGGTTCAACACCGAACTGCCGTGGAAGATGGGCGGGGCCGTCAGCTTCTTCCCCTCCGCCGGCGAGATGGACAAGGCTCACCTAGGGCAGGTCTCCTACGGTCAGGGAGAGGTCTTGGCCAGTCCACTCGCCATCGCGCTGGTGACCTCTGCGATTGCCAACGATGGGCTCATCATGAAGCCCCACCTGGTATCCCGCGTGCTGACGAGTGACGGCGGTGTGATCGACGAGGCTACGCCCGATGTGTGGTTGAGACCTGTTTCGAGCGACACGGCACGTACCGTGAGCGATCTCATGGTCCAGACTGTGAAGAGCGGCACGGGAACCGCGGCGGCGCTTGAAGGCGTCCAGGTGGCGGGCAAGACAGGGACAGCCGAAGTGGCCGACGGCGAACCTCACGCCTGGTTCGCGGCCTTCGCGCCCGCCGATTACCCGGAGGTAGTCGTGGCGGTGGTGGTCGAGAACGCGGGCACGGGAGGGAGCGTAGCGGCTCCCATCGCCCGGCAGGTCATAGCCGCGGCTCTCGGTCTATGAGACTTCTAGGTGAGGTAGTATTGCGCGACGCATCGCGAGCGAACCAGAGCGCACAAGTGCGGCGGAGGGTGAAAGAAGCGTGATAGGCAGAGTATTCGACGACCGTTACGAAGTCGGTCGCAAGCTGGGAAGCGGCGGCATGGCCGACGTATACCTGGCCAACGACCGCCTATTGGGCCGTCAGGTCGCCCTGAAGGTGCTTTCCGGGCGCTACGCCAACGATGAGCAGTTCGTGGAGCGCTTCCGTCGCGAGGCCAGCAGCGCCGCGAGTCTCAATCACCCCAACATCGTGCAGATCTACGATCGTGGGGAGGCGGAGGGCACCTACTATATCGCCATGGAGTACCTGGACGGCCGCTCTCTCAAAGAGATCATCGTCAGGTACGCCCCGCTCGCCCCCGATCTGGTGCTGTCCATCTCCACGCAGATCGTGGAAGCTCTGCGGTTCGCTCATAGACGGGACGTCATCCACCGCGACATCAAGCCGCAGAACATAATCGTCGACAATGACGGCCGGGTGAAGGTGACCGACTTCGGCATCGCTCGGGCCGGTAGCGCCTCC
>JAFGIH010000233.1 GCA_016929985.1 Thermoleophilia bacterium
GCCCGTATCATTGGGGCACATGCCGAGGGCGTAGACGACAGTGTCGGCTTCGAGCCATTCCCTGGTTGCGTCGTCGCGCTCCACTTGGATGCCGGCGCGAGCGATCTCCGTGCAGCTCGTGTTGGTGACGATCTTCATGCCGGCCTTCCCCATTTCGAGCAGCAGGGCTTCACGATACATCCCGAAAGATTCGTTGGCCACGCGCGGGAGCATCTCGACAACGGTGACCTCATGACCGGTCTTGGCCAGGTGCAGACCGGTCTCGCAGCCAACCAGGCCACCGCCCACCATCACGATCCGCTCTCCAAGGACGGCCTCATCATCGTAAACCGCGAGCGCCGGGATGGCGTTCTCGATGCCCTTGATTGGCGGCACCGCGGGGGATGATCCGACCGCAAGGATCACTGCGTCCGGGACTTCTTCGACGAAGGTATCCGCAGTCACGGAAGTGTTCAGCCGCACCTTGATGTCACGGATGCCCGTCTCGTAGACGAGCAGGTCCTTGAAATCGCGCAGGTCGGCCTTGTCCACGTCCTTGTCGGTGAACTTGAGGATACCCCCCAACTCCGACGATCGCTCGACCAAGGTGACCTCGTGCCCCCGGTCGGCCGCCGTGATGGCAGCCTGCATCCCGGCTGCTCCGCCGCCGACGATGAGCACTTTGCGTGAGCCCGCGGGTCTGGGCATCTCCTCCGGCTTCACTGGGAGGTTGGCTCTCGGATTGATGGTGCAGCTGCCGACCTTCATGAACATGGGCTCGTCATCGGGCTCGGTCTCGTATCCGGCCTCGGGGCTGCCGGGAAAGCACTTGTAGCACCGGATGCAGCGCCTGATCTCCCTCTCTCGGCCCGCCTGTGCCTTGTTAGGAAACTCCGGGTCGGCGATCATCTGCCGGCCGAACACGATGTAGTCGGCTTTGCCTTGGGCCAGGATCGTCTCGGCCAGCTCTGGGGAGTTGATGCCCCCGACGACGCCGACCGGCATCGCGGTGTGGCTCTTGATGGTCGCGGCCAGCTCCACATTGCATCCGTGGGCCGCATACATCGACGAGAACTGGTTGGTGGCGACCGGTTGGGTATAGATGCCGTTGGAGACATGGGCGGTGTCCGAGATGCCCTCCAGCATGTGCACGAACCGTCCTACCTCGTCCGCTTCTATCCCGCCCGGCACGCCGTCACGGCCGCTGACCCGCGCCTCCAACAGGAAGCCCGGACCCGCTGCGTCCCGGACGGCCTTGAACACGGCGACCGGGAACCGGGCTCGGTTCTCAAGGCTGCCTCCATACTCATCGTCCCGTTTGTTCCAGAGGGGCGACAAGAACTGGGAGAACAGCCAGCCGTGACCGGCATGTAGCAGCACGCCGTCGAACCCCGCCGCTTTCATGTACAAGGCCGCCGTGGCGAAGTCGTCGCAGACCTTCTTCATCATGGTCAGGTTCATCGCATCCACCTGCTGACCGTCCTTGCGGGTGAAGGAGGTGGGGCCCCAGGGGTTCGGATGGCCGGGCAGAGGGTCCTTCTCTCCGCCGGCGTGGGACAGTTCGATCAGAGCCACTGCGTCGTGCTTCTTGATCAAGTCCGCGTAGTGCTTGATGGCCTCGAAGTGTTTTCCGGACGGACGAGAGAAGTCGATGGGGTCGAACGGGATGCGCTCGGCGTCGGTGGAGTTGACGCTGGTCTCGCCGACACAGACCACCGCGGCCCCACCTTTGGCGGCGCCCTCTATCTTGCGGTACGCTCTGGGCGCGGCCTCTGGGTGCTGGACCACGGCGCCGAAGACCATCGGGGCGCACATGATGTGGTTCTTCACAAAGTGGCCATTGATATACCAGGGCTGGAACAGATAGCGATACTGCATGAAAGTGGGCTCCTTCGCAGGTGTGAACGCAGTACAGGAGTTACCCTGTGTAGATGCGGTCTACTCGTGACCCTTGGCAAGGAGGTAGAGAGATGACGAAGAAGCTGTTGCAGATCAACTCTCGTTCGAGCATACCGCCCGAAGAGCTTCGCGAGGAGTATGAGGGGGCTGCGACTCCCATCTCGGCGGTCGCAGGGCTCGAATGGAAGATCTTCGCGATGAACGAGGAGACGGCTGAGGCGGCGGGCATCTACCTGTTCAAAGATGCCGAATCGCTGCAGGCGTATCTCGATGGGCCGATCATGGCTGCTATGAAGACCAAGCCCGCGTTCAGCGATATCACCGTGAAGGTGTTCGACATCGCCGAGGAAGCCACTCTCAAGACTCGGGGCCCCGTCTGATGCAACGTACGTTGGTCGTCCATGGACGGTAGCGACTGGCACGAGATCGCCAGGTGGATCCTCCTGATCCTGGCGGCAGGCTTCATAGGGCAGTTCGGCAAACGCCTGGCCGACTACCTGCTCGCACGCCGCCGTAGGCGCAAGGCCGAGGCTCAGAACCTGCCGCCGGCTGATCCCGGTGCTCCCGCGAGCGACAAGGAGGCCGCCAAGATAGCCAAGAAGGCGGCCAAAGCGGCGGTGAAGAAGGCCAAGAAAGCCGATTGACCCGGCCAGGCGGCCGGAGTGCTCGCCCGCGGTCAAGACGCGGGCCGCGACGCCGTTTGCGGGCGCCGACTAGAAGACCCGGCGTGCCCCCCGGTAGGAGGCCGGCCATACGTCGCTTATCTGTACCTGCGACCCCGTGGCGTTGACCATCCTCCCGCTGCCGATGTAGATGCCCACGTGCTGTATGGGAGTGAAGAAGAAGACAAGGTCGCCGGCCTGCAGGTCGCCTCTGGCGACCGCTCTGCCGTAGCTGAACTGCATGCGGCTCGAGTGCGGCAGCGAGATACCCACCTTTGCATACACGTACTGGACGAGGCCGGAGCAGTCGAACCCTCTGGGGCTGGAGCCTCCCCAGACGTAGGGGACTCCCAAGTAGTCCATGGCCATGGAGACTAC
>JAFGIH010000234.1 GCA_016929985.1 Thermoleophilia bacterium
ACGGCCGCCACCGGGTACCCCGTCGCCGAGCAACCCTCCTCACCACGCAACACAGGAGCCACCAACGCCGAGCAATACACCTTGGCGCCGGTCGCCTCTGCCAAGCCCCGGACGCCGTCGACATGGTCGAAGTGCCCGTGCGTGACCAGGATGGCCTCGAGCTTGAGGCCCTCTTTCTCCACCAGCCGCGCCAGTCGTTCAGGCTCGCCCCCGGGGTCGATAGCGCAGGCCGAGCGGTCGTCGTCCCAAACGAGATAGCAGTTGGCCTGCAGCGGCCCCACTGGTGCACACAGCATGTTCATGACGCGAGATTCTAGCAGAGGCGAGCCCTGCGCTGTCCCGATGGCGACGCAGAGATCGGCTTCGGACGTGGATGCGTCAGTGAGGCGTGACGCGATACGCGTCGTAGACGGTGTCGATGCGCCGGATGCGCTGCAAGACCGTTTCCAAGTAATCGATCTCGGGGACCTCAAAGACGAAGCGGTCTTTGACCATGTTGTTGCGTGCGGTGGTGATCTGTGCGGCGATGATGCTTATGCCGCTCTCGCTGAGGGTCCGGGAGATGTCTTCCAGAAGGCGGCTGCGGTCGTAGGCCTCTATCTGGACCTCGACCCGCAGCGGGGCCCCCGTTCGCGAGGTCCACTCGACACGCGCGAATCGCTCCGGGTTCTTCTCCAGATTCCGGACGTTCGGGCAGTCTCGCCTGTGGATCGTGATACCGCGCCCCAAGGAGATGTACCCCACCACATCGTCTCCCGGAACCGGGCGGCAGCACTGTGGGAGCCGTACCGCCACGTCCTCGATGCCGTCGACCCGGATACCCAGCTGATTCGCGGACGACCCGCCCTTCGTCTCCTTGGCCAGCGCCTCTGGGATGGAGAGCACGACCGGCGTCGTCTCCGCCTCCTTGCTCATGGCCTGGACGACACGCTGGACGATGTGCTGCGGACTGATCTTGCCCGAACCCACCGCGATGAAGAAATCCTCCTTCTTCGCGTGCCCGCTCTCCTTCATAGCCTCCGTGAGCAGCTCGGAGCTGATGAGTCTCTGGGCGGGCAGACCCTGCTTGCGGAAAGTCTCCAGCAGCAGCTCGCGTCCCACGTGCTCCGCATCTTCCCGCCGCTCGCGCTTGAACCACTGACGGATCTTGTTGCGGGCTCCTGAGCTGGCGACGAACTGCAGCCAGTCGCGAGACGGGCCCTGCGGAGTCCGCGAGGTGAGGACCTCCACGATGTCGCCCGATTGCAGCCGATAGGTGAGCGGGACGATGCGGTTGTCGACCTTGGCGCCGATGCAGCTGTGCCCCACATCGGTGTGGATGGCATAGGCGAAGTCCACAGGCGTCGATCCGGCCGGCAGGGCCTTGACCTCCCCCTTCGGGGTGAAGACGTACACCTCGTCGCGGAACAGGTCGATCTGCAGGGACTCCATGAACTCGGTGGAGTCCTTGGTCTCCGACTGCCAGTCCATGATCTGACGCAGCCACTGCAGCTTCTCGGGATTCCCCCCCGGGCGCTGGCCACCGCGGATGGGCTTCTCCTTGTACATCCAGTGCGCTGCGATGCCGTACTGGGCGGTCTCGTGCATCTCGTAGGTGCGTATCTGGATCTCCAGGGGCTTGCCCTGTGGCCCCATGACTGTGGTATGCAGCGATTGATACATGTTGAACTTGGGCATGGCGATGTAGTCTTTGAACCTGCCGGGCAAGGGCTTCCACAGGGAGTGGATGATGCCAAGCGCGGCGTAGCAGTCTTTGACCGAGTCGACCAGCACCCGCAGGGCGGTGAGGTCGAAGATCTCGTTGAACTCCTTGCCCCGCCGCACCATCTTGTCGTAGATGGAATAGAAGTGCTTGGTGCGCCCGGCGATCTCGCTTTCGATGCCCACCGCCGCCAGTTCCTGGCCGAGGATGGTCTTCGCTTCCTCCATGTCGCGCTCCCGGTCAGCGCGGCGTTGCGCGACCATGCGCTGGATCTCGGAGTACTTGCGTGGATGCAGCGTAGAAAAGGCCAGGTCTTCGAGCTCCCACCGGATGGACTCTATGCCGAGACGGTGCGCGAGAGGGGCGTAGACCTCGAGGGTCTCTTTGGCCTTTTGGATCTGCTTCTCCTTGCCCAGGTACCCAAGGGTTCGCATGTTGTGAAGGCGGTCGGCCAACTTGATGAGGATCACCCGGATGTCTTTCGCCATGGCGACGATCATCTTGCGGATGTTCTCGGCCTGCTCCTCCTCCACGGTGCTGAACGACATCTGAGACAGTTTGGTGACACCGTCGACCAACAGCGCCACCTCGTCTCCGAACCGTTCCCGCACCGTCTCGATGGACATGCCGGTGTCTTCAACCACGTCGTGCAGCAGTGCGGCGGCCAACGTTGCGCTGTCCAGACCAAGATCGGCACAGATGTTGGCCGTACCGACCGGATGATTGAGGTAAGCCTCACCGCTCGCCCTCAGCTGCCCCTCATGCTGGGTAGCGGCCACCTGGAAGGCGGCTGTTACCAGGTCGCGGTCGAAGGCAGGGTTGTGCTTCTCGATCTTTTCGACCAAGGCGTCGAAGAGGGCCCGGTGCCGTTCGAGCACCTCCTCCGGACTCGGCAGCGCCTCCTCTATCTGAGACGCGGCTGGCCGACCGGTCTTCAGAGGGTCAGACAAAGCCTCACACACTCCTCGTAGTCGGCCTCTGCGGCGACGTAGG
>JAFGIH010000235.1 GCA_016929985.1 Thermoleophilia bacterium
AGCTCTTGGTGGTCGACGACGACTACAAGCTGCGCGGCCTCATCACCATCAAAGACATCATGAAGATCATCGAGTTCCCCAACGCATGCAAGGACGAGCTGGGGCGCCTGCGCGTGGGCGCGGCCGTGGGGGTCGCCAAGGACACCGCCGAGCGGGTCCAGGCCCTGGTGGACGCCCAAGTGGACCTCATCTGCATAGACACGGCGCACGGCCACTCCCGGGGCGTTCTCGACGCGGTCGCCAAGATCCGCGAGGAGTATCCCGAGATCCAGCTCATGGCCGGCAACGTGGCCACGGCCACGGGGACGAAGGCCCTCATCGAGAGGGGCGTCAACAGCGTCAAGGTGGGCATCGGGCCCGGCTCCATCTGCACCACGCGGGTGGTCACAGGCTGCGGAGTGCCGCAGATCACGGCCGTCTCGGAGTGCGCAGCCGAGGCCTACAAGTACGGCATCCCCATCGTGGCCGACGGTGGCATCCGCTACTCGGGCGACATGGTCAAGGCGCTGGCCGCCGGAGCCCACAGTGCGATGATCGGCTCGCTCTTCGCCGGCACCAACGAGAGCCCGGGCGAACGCGTCCTCTGGGAGGGCCGCAGCTACAAGGCCTACCGAGCCATGGGGTCCGTAGGCGCCATGAGTGTGGGCCACAGCGCCGACCGCTACTTCCAAGAAGACCAGAAGAAGCTGGTGCCCGAGGGCATCGAGGGCATGGTTCCCCACAAGGGCCCCCTCGCCGACATGGTCTACCAGCTCATCGGCGGCCTGCGGGCCGGCATGGGCTACACAGGCTCGGCCTCCATCGAGGAGCTGCACAAGAAGGCCCGCTTCCTGCGCATCTCGCCCGCCGGCCTGGCCGAGAGCCACCCGCACGACGTGACCATCACGAAGGAAGCGCCGAACTACGAGCGGCGGTTGCCGTTCTCGTAGGGGTTCCCCTGCAACTTCCCTTGTGTATCAAGCGACAAGGTACTACATTGGCAACGTATATGTTGAGAACAGCTAGTGCCTGCACGCACATAGGCCGCCGTGGCAACAGACGAGTTGCTGGGGGCAAAGGGGGTGAACGCTAGAGAAAGGCTGGATCCGATACCGCCCGAGTGAGAACGAAAGGAGCCGTGGTGACTGTGAGAAGACAGTGGTTGCTGCTGAGCGTTCTGGTTCTTGTGGTCGCGTTGTCTGGAATTCTAGTTGTTTCCTGTGGCGAAGATGAATCGTCGGGCGAGCCGGTGGTGCTGAAGATGGCCAGCGCCGCGACGGGCAACTACATCGACGTCGAGCAGGCTTTTGTCGATGCGTTCAATGAGCGTTGTGGCCCCGACTACACTATTGCGTTCTATCCTGCCGAACAGATGCTCTCGTTCCCAGAGATGCTCGACGGGATCAGGACAGGCGCCGCTGAAATGGGCGTGGTCACCCCCAATTTCTACTCGTTTGATGAGCCTAAGCTGGGCGCGGTGGAATTGCCCTTCCTCCTCAACAATCTCGACGCCCACATCGCGGCCATGCCTGAGCTGAAGCCACTCTACGGCGAAATCCTTGAAGAACAGTTCAATCAGAAACTGCTGTGCCTCCATAACTACACCGGGATGGCGCTGCTCTCCACCAAGCCGGTGAAGACACTCGAAGACTGGAACGGCCTACTCGTGCAGGCCATCTCTCCGGTCATCGCATCCATGGTGGAGACGTTGGGTGGCAGCCCGGTGACCGGCCAGCCTTATACCGAGTCCTATTCGTTGCTGGAGAAGGGGACTGTGGATGCCGTGATAACCGCACCCGCGGCCATGCGCATCTTCGCCCTGACTGATGTGGCCAAGCACATGACGGCGGCGTATATGGTACCGGCCGTGCATGGGTTCTCCATCAACCTGGATGCGTGGAACAAGCTGCCGGGAGACATACAAGACATCCTGGTCGAGGAAGCCCAGAAACAATCGGACGTCATAGACGAATGGCTCAAGGGCGAGTGGACAAAAGACCGGGAAGCCATTGCGACGGCCGGTGTCGAGGTATTCGACGTTCCGCAGGCCGAGCTGGACAAATGGAAGGAGACCTGCCAGCCCCTGTTTGACCAGCAGATGGAGGCGCTCGGCGAATTCGGACAGAAGATCAAGAAGATCGCCGACGACGCAAACGCCAAGTATCCCAACTAACAAGAGCAGCCAACGGCATGCCCGCGGGTTCTAGGCGACCCCTGCAGACGGGACCGCGTGACCAATTGGAAGAGAGGGATAGGCTTTGGTCGGGAGATTGGTCCGTAAGATAGACGGCTGGATAGCGTTGATCAGCCAGTTCCTCGTGTTTATCAGCGGAGTACTGGTGCTGCTGATGGCCTTTGCTCAGACCTATGGCGTGGCCATGCGGTACGTCTTCAATAGTCCCGATCCCGCCGCCTATGAGCTAAGCCAGTTGTTCCTGCTGCTCTGCGGCGTCCTGTCGGTAGCCGGGGTCGAGAAACTCGACCAGAACGTCAGGAATGACATCATATCGTCTCGTTTTCCTCCGCGGATGCACACGATCATCGTGAACACCGTCTTCCCCTTCCTAGC
>JAFGIH010000236.1 GCA_016929985.1 Thermoleophilia bacterium
CCCCGCACGCAGCCAGCGTCTTCTATTCCGTGGGCGACGATCTGCGCCTGGTGTTCCTCAGCAAGACGGGGAGTGTCCACGGCTCTCATATCGGTGAGTCCGCGCCTGTCGCGGTCACCGTCACCGAGGACTACGGAGACTGGGAGATGATCCAAGGTGTGCAGATCTGGGGTGACGCGTATCTGCTGAAAGGGGAGGCCAGGGTCGCCGCGCTGGCGCGTTACGTGCTGCGCTTCCCGTTCGTGCGCGACTTGGCGAAGAAGCCCGGCTTGGCGGAGGCTCTACGCGCTATCGGTGTGTACACGGTCGTTCCTATGAGGGCGGCCTTCACCGACAACACCACGGGGGTTTTCGGCCGGGAGATACTCGAGTTGGAGGTAGACTGACCGCGTGGAGACGCGCAGATATGACAGGACGAGTCAAGAGCGGCGGCGCCGTGCACGGCGCCGCCTCCTCATCGTGCGATGGTCGGCTCTCATCGCTTGCTTGGTGATCATCGCACTTGCAGTCCTCATCGGGACCAGGGGCTGCGGTGACGATGCCAGTAGTACCGGCGAAGACCCGCGTACGACTTCCACTGCAGGGTCATCGACGCAGTCGACCACCGGAGACGGCATCGACACCACCGAGGGCGGTGCCGGCTCCGGTGATGTCGCAGATCCCGAGGGCGCCGGGACATGGATCACCATACCTGTCGTCGGTCCCGACACTACGGTCGCTCCTGGGCAGGGACGCGCCGATGAGCCCGGCGACGTACGCGTGGCCGGCACCTTCTACGGTCCTATCCAGACCACGTTTGAAGGAATCACCATGTTCCGCGGCAACGCGTCTCGCACGTACTATGGGCAGGGGCCCATTCCGAAGAACCCGGATGTACTCTGGAAGTTCGGTCCCATGCAGGGGGGCAAGAGCGAGGCCCTCGCCTATCCGATCGGCACAGGCTGGACCGGCCAGCCCTGCGTGTTCGAGCGGGACGGCAAGACCTGGGTGGTCTTTGGCGCATACGACTTCAAGATCCACTTCCTCGACGGCGCCACAGGTGAGGAGCTGCTGCCCGCTTTCAAGGGTGGAGATATATTCAAGGGCTCGGCGGTGGCCGACCCCGACGGATATCCGCTCATCTTCATGGGCTGCGCCGACGACAAATGGCGGATCATCGCTTTCGACCGGGACGAGCCCGCAGAGCTCTTCCATCTCGACTCCAACGAGCTGCCTCGGAGGCTCTGGTACGGAGACTGGGATTCCAGCGTGGTCATCCGCAACGACTACGCCTTCCTGGGTGGCGAGAACAGCCATTTCTACATCCTGAAGCTCAACCGCGGGTACGACGCCGATGGCAAGGTGACCGTCGATCCGCAGATCGTGCTGGACCATCCCGGATGGACGGCGTCGCTTCTCGATAAACTGGGGAGCAAAGACGTGTCCATAGAGAACTCTCCCTGCCTCGTCGGCGATAGGGTGTACTTCTCCAACGGGGGCGGTCTTGTCCAGGGCCTCGACGTGAGCGCCACCCTCAAGGAACTCGGCGACGGAGAAGCTCCGGCCACGGGTCAGGAGTCGTATCCGAAGGTCTTCCATTTCTGGACGGCCGGCGACACCGACGCGAGTATCGTGGCCGATGAAGAGGGTTACCTGTACGTCTGCCAGCACTCCGACAAGAGGTCGGCTGCTGCAACCGAGCATTACAAAGAGATGGGCCAGATCATCAAGCTCGATCCCCGCAAGACGGGAGAGGGCGAGGATCCTGTGGTGTGGTCTCAGAAGACCACCAAGTTGTCAGGTGGCGAGTCAGGGGTCTGGGCCACGTCCTGTCTCTACAAGGACATGGTCTATGTCCCGACCCACGGGGGGGCCCTTCTGGGTCTCGACCGGGCTACGGGCGAGGTCGTCTGGCAGAAGACGCTCACCGAGCATGCCTGGGCGAGTTGCGTGGTCGTGGACGGCACCCTCATCGTCGGAGACACGTACGGAGTGCTTCACGCCTGGGATGTGAGTAACACTCGGATCGATCCGCCCACCGTCTGGGAGTTCAAGGTCCCCAGTGGGGGCGCCCTCGAATCCACGCCCGCGGTCTGGAAAGGCAAGATCTTCGTCGGCTGCCGGGACGGCTATTTCTACTGCTTCGGAGACCGGTAGCAAACGTTCTGGGGTCGCTCGTCCGGTCCCGAGGTGATGCGTGCTGCGCTCATGGGTTGTCGTGCCCCGGCCGATATTGGAGTTACTGGGGCTCTATCCTCTATCGGCGAAAGGCTTTTCGTTCAGGGACATGTGTACGGCGTCCATCAACTGGATATGCCCGAATTGCGGCGCATCCGTCACCGTGCCGGAGGATCTCGGCCGTGTCGGCGGGTCTTTGGAGGATGGCCGGTTCGACCGCTTGGCCCGGGTTCTCTGCGGCTGCTGGGTATCCAGACTCTCCGACAGAAGCCTTGCCCGGCTGGTACGCGCCGTCATCATCGGTGATGACGCCTACTACGACGGCCCGTGGCCGGAGTTGGGCGGCAGCGACTGATCGATCTGGTTCAGCCCGTGTGCCTGATCTCGTCCCACGTATGACTGTTAGCTATGTCGGCAGCCCGCAGCCAACCGCGCCGCGTCTCTCCTATTCCGTACCGCAGGTTCTCGAAGTCATCGGGACTATGTGCGTCGCTCGATACAACCAGGGTCACCCCTGCCGCCGCCGCGTAACGCGCAGCCTGCGCGGTCAGGTCGAGCCGGTCGGGCGAGCCGTTGACCTCGAGATAGGTGCCCGTTTCGACCGCCACGCGAGTCAGCTCGTCGAGATCGACGTCGTAGGGTTCGCGTCGGCCCAGCAGTCGCCCGCTCGGGTGGCCGATAGACCGCACGTGGGGATTGCGCATGGCAGCGGTGAGGCGGTGCATGATCTTCGCTCGAGGCTGGCCGAAACCGGAATGGATGCTGGCGGTCACGAAGTCCAGCCCGGCGAGGGCCTCGTCCGGGAGGTCCAAGCGCCCGTCGGACAGGATGTCCACCTCTATCCCGGCCAGCAGCCGGATGCCCTCCACACGGTCATCGAGGTCTCGTATGGCTTTGATCTGGTCCAGCAGGCGCTCAGGGTTCAAGCCTCCGGTCATGGCAAGCGATTGGGAGTGGTCGGCGAAGCACAGGTAGTCCAGACCTCGCGCGCGCGCGGCAAGAGCCATCTGCTCA
>JAFGIH010000237.1 GCA_016929985.1 Thermoleophilia bacterium
CCGTCGACGAAGAAGCGCGGTTCCACCTGGGGGATGCGGTCGATGATGGCTTCCACTCGGCCGATGAACTCGGGCCCGAAGACCAGGGCGTCGGCCTCGGCGAGCCTGAGGCAATACTCGATTTCCTCGGAGGTGTACCGGTAGTTCATCGGCACGGCCACTGCGCCGGTCTTGAGGATGCCGAAGTAGATGGGAAGCCATTCCAGGCAGTTCATGAGGAGGATGGCGACCTTCGCGCCCTTGCCGATCCCCCTGGCCAGAAGCAGGTTGGCGAAGCGGTTCGCCGCCCTATCGAACTGCCGCCAGGTCATCTCCCTGCGGGAGTGCTGGAAGGGGTTGGTCTCCATGAGCTCGTACTCGCGCCAGGTGACCTCGCGCTTCTCACTTACCTCGGGATTGACGCCGACGAGACAGACCTCGTCGCCGTAGAGTTGGGCGTTGCGCGCAAGTACCTCGGTGATGAGCATCGGTCGTGTCCCCCGGCATCCTATCGTGAACAGATCGGTCGGCTGGGCGCCGCACCCGCGGCCTGCCGTCAAGGTCAACAGATTACCGTAAGGCCGGGTACTTTGCTTACAGCGGCAGGTCTTTGCGCTTGAAGATCCTGATGGCGAAGACGTAGAGCATGACGCCCACCACTGCCAGAACAACGAACTGGGCCCAGTAGCTGCCGCCCTTCATGATCTGTTGGGTGTCGAACAGGGTCACGAGGGAGAAGTATCTCAGAGGCTCGAGGGTGGTGTTCACCTGGCTCAGGAAATAGAGGATGAGGAAGGCGAACGGTAGTCCCGCACCGAGTCCCAAGGAGTGCTTGGAGAGGTTGAAGATGCACGACGCCAGGAACGACACGCCGCTGATGGCAAAAAGCAGTAGCAGGCAGCCGAGATTCAACATGAGGAAGGCCAGCGGGTCGAACTCGACGCCCAGGTCGGAGGAGACCTCCATGGCGCCAAGTGCCTGATTCAACACCAGGGTGAAAGTGGCCTCGTCGAGACCGGCCGCTTCGCAGGCGATGGCCATGGCCTCAGGGTCTTTCTTGAGGACGCCCATGTTCTGCATCAGCTTGCCCGTCGTCATGCCCAGGTGTTCCGCCGCCGCCTTCATGCCCTCGGTGAGGGACTGCTGCATAGCCTCCTCTTGAGCGGCCAGCTCTTCCTTCTGGGCGGTCATCGCGTCAATGTAGGCGCTGAGAGTGGGGGCGTCCATACCCATGCGGGCCGCGGCCGCGTCCAGCGCCGCGGGGTCGGTCTGCGCCAGCGAGGGTGTCTCTGCTACTTCGTCAGGCTTGACGCCCAGGACCTCCGCGGCCGCCGCGTAGGCGTCCCGGAGCATGGCCTGGGTGAGATAGGCGGAGTAGACGCTCGAATCCACGCCCCTGGCTGCGGCACCCGCCCCGAATGCCTCGGGGTTCTTGACGATCAGCGAGAGGTCGCCGGCGACTGTGTCCTCATCGACGCCGAGCACCTTCGCGGCGGCTCTGACGTCGGCTGTGTTCTGCGACCCCCACACTGCATGGTGCTTCAACTGGATGGTCAGCGTTCCGGCGACGGCCATGATGACGAACATCAGCACTATCGCGCCGATCAGGAAGACGGCCTTGGTGAAGACCACCGTGGTCCGCTTGGTCGGTGTGGAGAGGGTGTAGGCCATCGAGCCCCGGTCGACCTCGGATGCCACCAGGTTGTTCCCCGCCACCACCACGAAGACCATGGCGACCATGAGGCCCGAGAACCCGTAGACGGTCTGGCTGAGCAGACCAAGCAGGGTGCTGAAGACCTCCAGATCGTCGCCGGCCGCCTCGGCCATGGGCGTGTCCTTGATGGCGTCCATGAAGGCCGCCGTCTCAGCGGGGTCGTGGAAGGCAGCCGGGAGGCTCAGCATGGCGGTCAGCACGACCGCGCAGATCACCCAGAGTATGTAGTTGGCTTTGATGCTCTGCCAGAAGATGGGTCTACTGAACATCGGTCGCTTCCTCTTTGTAGATGCTGTTGAAGTACTGTTCGAGCGAGTATTTGATCTCGGTGAAGAACTTCACCCGGTAGCCAGTGAGGGTCCCGACGAGGTGATTGATGTCTTTGTCGTCGACGTTCACGAACACTTGGTTCAGGGCGTCGCGTTGTTGGTCGATCTCGAAAGATCCGGAGAGGAACCGCCGGTAATCCGCAGCGTCGAGGAACTCGATCTTGTAGGTCTTGTGCCGGTAGTGGCGGATGGCGGCGGTGGACGCCACGTCCACGATCTTGCCGTCTTTGATCATCGCCACCCGGTCGCAGGTGTTCTCCAGTTCGTTGAACATGTGCGAAGACATGAAGACGGTCTTGCCGCGCCGTCGTTCCTCCACCAACAGGTCGATGAACGACTCACGCATCAGCGGGTCGAGGCCGGTGCTCGGCTCGTCCAGGATGAGGATGGGCGGGTCGTGCATGAAGGCCGCGACGAGGGCGGTCTTCTGCTTCATGCCTTTGGACATCCTCTTGAGATTGGCCGAGGCGTCCAGCTGCAGCTTGTCGAGGATGTAGTCGCGATGCTTCAGATCGATGTGGTCGAGCATGGTCGCCTGGCGCTCGAGGAAGGCGAACCCCGTAGGCTCGTCGGGGAACGAGATCTCGCCGGGCACGTAGCCGACCAGGTGTTTGACCTGCTCCGACTGCGTCCAGCAATCGAGACCCCGGATGGTGCATGAGCCTTTGTCGGAGTGGAGGAAGCCCATCAAGTGGCGGATGGTGGTGGTCTTGCCCGCGCCGTTGGTGCCGACGAACCCGAACGTCTCCCCCTCCTCCACCTGGAGATCGATGTCGAAGACGCCACGCCCGCGGCCGTAGTCCTTGGTCAGGCTGTGGATCTCAACAAGCGACATGCGCGATCCCCTCTTCGACGCTCTTGTCGCGGTCGTAGAAGTCGAGGAAGTACTCCTCGAGCGTGAACTTCTCTTCCTTCAAGAACTTGAGGGAGAACCCGGAGAGGGCGGAGAAGAACCCGTTGATGTCGTTGTCGTGGACTCCGACCTTGACCTGACGCTTGGCGGTGTTCGCGCAGATGATCTGGAAGCGGCCCCCGGTCTCGGCCTCGCGCGCGAAGCTCTGGAAGTCGTCATCTTCCAGAAACTCGATCTCGTAGACCTTGTCCTGCCGGTGGCGGAGGTCGTCGGCCACGATTTCGGAGACGATGCGCCCCTCCTTGATGATGGCTATGCGGTCGCAGGTCGCCTCGATCTCGCTGAAGATGTGCGACGAGAGAAGGATGGTCTTGCCCAACTTCTTCTCCTCGATCACGAAATCGATGAACGTGCTCTGCATGATGGGGTCGAGGCCGCTGGTGGGCTCGTCGAGCACGAGGATCCTGGGGTCGTGCATGAACGCCGTGACGATAGCCAGCTTGCGTTTCATGCCCAGGGCCATGCGTTTGAGCTTGCCCGAGGGATCGAGGTCGAACTTCTCAAGTAGGTGCTCGGTCTTGCTCATGTCGGTGACACCCCGGAGTCTGGCCATGAATTCGATGAACTGGGTGCCCGTGAGCCCCTGGGGCAGTGCGATCTCGCCGGGGAGGTAGCCGAGCTCTCTCTGGATCACGGCAGCCTTCTCCCAGCTGTCCATGCCATCGACCGTCGTCGACCCCTTCTCGGGCTTGGAGAAGCCCATGATGTGGCGGATGGTGGTGGTCTTGCCCGAGCCGTTCGGCCCCAGGAACCCGAACACCTCGCCCTCCTCGATATGGAAGGAGACGTCGAAAACGCCACGGCCGAAACCGTAGTCCTTCGTCAGGTTGTTGACCTCGAGTAGCGCCATGGTGACTCCGTCAGCCCTCCAAATCGACGAGTATGTCGCGGAGCTCTCGGAGCCTTTGGTCGCTGAGGCGCTCGAGCTTCTCGCGTTGCTTCGCGTGGACGACCAGGCTCGTCTCTTCGATGAGCTCGAGACCGTGCTGCGTGACCGAGAGCATGCGTATTCTCCGATCGCGAGGGTCCTCATGGCGCTCGATCAGCTGCCGATTGACAAGGCGCTGGACGAGGCCGGTTGCGTCGCTGGGCCGCAGGTGCAACATCTCGGCCACACGGCTGATGGGGAGCGGGCCCTGCCCGTAGACGATCAGGAGCACTCTGAACTGCTGGAGTGTGACGTTGGAGTCGAGTAACGACGAAGTCTGCTCGGGAAGCCCCTGGATGGCCACGCGCGTGGCCAAGACTTCGATCTCGTCCAGCAGGCGGCCGCGCTCGGTTGTTTCGGGGGCTTTCGTCAACGCATCTCCGGGATTCTCCCGCAAATTGGTCCAGGTGCACGCGATAGTACACTAGATACAAACAATCGGACCATAGGAAACAGTTTCGCGGAAGTGTCGTTTGCCGATGTATCTATCGGCCGGAAGTCGCGCGAGGGTTAGACTCGTCTTTCGCGACCCACCCTGGCGGGGTGTGGCGTTCGTCGCGGATGAAGACCGTACAGGCAACGGCTACTGCCGCCATCACGGCCGAGATGAGGAAGGCCAGGTTGTAGTCGCCGGTCTCATCGAAGATGACACCGCCCAGGTAGCTCCACAATCCTCCTCCCATCATGTGGACGGTCGTGATGAACCCCGAGATGAACCCGACGTGTGTCACGCCGTAGAGGGACCCGACGAGGGTCGTGGTGAGCGGCGCCGTCACGAGAAGCGTGAACCCGAAGCCCAGCGAGAAAACCCAGAAAGGCATACGTCCCTTCAAGAACAAGATCATGGCGAACAGGACCACCCTGAGGAAGAAGGTGACAGCGATGGGCCACTTGTTGCCGATCGCGTCGGCAGCGGGACCGGCGAGAAGGATGCCGGGGAGGCTGAGGAGGCCGAGCCAGGCCAGCATGCCCGCTGCGGAGGCGGATGAGATGCCATAGTCGGTGACCAGGGGCACCAGATGGGTCGTGACGAGTGCGTCCGCGCTTCCGCAGACGAACATGATCAGCGTGAACAGCCACAACGAGCGGGTCCGCATGGCCTCAGAGAGGGTGAGATCCCTGGGGCCTTCCACGATGCGGATAGACTGCGGTAGCGGCGCCTCCGTTCCGGCTTCCGGCGCTCTCGTCTCCTGTTGCCGGTCGCGCGCTCCGAAAGGTCGCAGTCCGAACTTTTCCGGATCGCCGCGAATGATCCAGAACGCGAGTACGAGATTGACGACCAGGGAGATGATGCCCATCCAGAGGCTGGTGCTCTTCCAGCCGGAGATGTCGATCATGTCCGAAAAGACGGGGATGAGGAAGAACTGCCCGAAGCAATAGCCGGCGAACGCGAGGCTGACGGCCAACCCTCGTCGCTTCTCGAACCAGTTGCCGATGAGCGACCCGAACAGGGGGATCGTCGTCCCACCCAGCCCGGCCGCATTCAGTACTCCGAAGTACAGGAAGAACTCCCACAGGGAGCCCATGGTCGCCATGAGTATGTAGCCTACGGAAAAGAGCAGTGTCGATACAGCGATGATCCATTTGGGTCCATAACGGTCGTAGAGACGGCCGGTGATGAGAAGCGAGACGGCGTAGACGGCCATGTTGAGGAAGATAGCCGCAGATATCGCGCTACGGCTCCACCCGAGGTCGGCGGCCATCGGCTTCACCATGATGCCGATGGTGGAGCGGATCCCCGCGTTCAGAAAGAGGATGACGAACGTGGCGGCGAGTATGTACCAGCCGTAGAACAGACGACGCTTATGGGCGGCGGCGGCGACTATTGCACCCGCTTACCGGTCATGTCTCACCGAGCAGGACGATGGCGGAGTCTGCCGACTGCTAGCTGTCCTCGGGCTTCTTATCGGCCGTCTCTGACTCTTGCTCATCTTCCTTGATGGCTTCCTTGAAGCTCTCGCCACCCTCTTTGAGGCCCTTCTTGAACCCCACCAGCTTGCGGCCGGCTGAACGGCCGATCCGGGGCAGCAGCGAGCCTCCGAAGATGATCAGGACGATGACGACTATGATTACGATCTCCCAGGGGCCCAACCAAGCAGGCATCCGAGTACTCTCCTCACGAGCGAGCGGTACGCAAGTCCTCCGTGTCATATTGTCGCACGGTCAACGCTTTCTGCGCACCTCGTCCTTGATCCGTTGGATGTGGCCGCGGCCGAGGGCCTTGACCTCGCAACCCAACTCGAAGTAACGGCGGATCTTCTCGTCCGAAAGCATGCCGAAGCAATCGATCACGGCCAGTCCCGAGCCGGCCCACTCCACCACCTGGTCGGGCTCCAGGTTGAGATAGGGCGAGTGCCGCACGGCGAAGATGATGGCCTCGACGCCGCGAAGGGCGACGTCCAAGTCCTTCTGTACGCGGACCTGGGGCAGATCCTGTTGGTTGCGGAAGAAGCGAGCCAGGGAGTGTCCCATGGCGGGATAGGTGTCGGGCGTCTCCAATTCATACCAATGGTCCACATAGGGATCGTGGACGCTCAGCTCCGCGCCCATCTCGGCGAGTTTGCGGACGACCAGTTCTGATCCGGAGTAACGCGTGTCGCCCACGTCCTCCCGGTAGCTCGCCCCGCACACCAGCACCCGCGAGCCGGCGATGTAGCGGCCCATGTTACGCAGCGCATCGCGTGTGAGCTCGGCCACGTGTAGCGAGCGGGTGTCGTTGATGTCTATGGCCGCCGTCGTGATGCGGAAGATGTCGTCCTCAAAGCCCAGGATGTGCTTGTAAGCCCAGTAGCCCAGGCCCCCGTCCTTGGGCAGGCAGTAGCCACCGATGCCGGGGCCGGGGAAGATCATGTTGGAGTGGGTGGGCCGGACCTTGATGGCCTGGATGACCTTGGTCAGATCGACGCCATTGCGTTCGGCGAAGAGGCTCCACTCGTCCAGGAAGGCAAGGGTGGTGGCTCGGTAGGAGTTCTCCACGATCTTGCAGGTCTCGCTCTCGATGGGCCGGTCCATGACCGTGAGCGGGTAGTCCTTGGTGTTGAGGACCTCGGCAAGGAATTTGACCACGCGCTCGGTGGCCTCAGGGGTGCAGCCCGAGCAGACCCGCCAGAAGTCCCGGATGGAGGCCACGTATTGCCGCCCCGGCATGACCCGCTCGTAGCTGTGGGCGAGCAGGGGAGAGGCGTCGATGCCTCTCGCCTGGAAGGCCTTCTTCATGATGGGATAGGCCACGAACTCGGTGGTTCCGGGAGCGACGGTGGTTTCGATCACGACCAGGCACTCAGGCGGCACCTTCTCGCCGATGGTCTTCATGGTGGCCTCGAGGGCCGCCATCTCCACCTCGCCGGTCTTCATGTCGCCCAGGCTGTGCTTGGTGTAGTCGCACTGCACGTCGACCACCACACAGTCGGCCAGGGCGAGACAGTCGCTGTTGAAGGTGGCGATGAGCGTCTCCTTGTCGCGCACGCAGCGCGCGATGAGGGCATCGACCTCGGGGTCCTCGGCCTTCACCGGTGACTCGCCACGGTTGAGGAGGGGGATCTTCCAGTAGCTGCGCGTGCTGGGCCGCTGACAGCCGATGACGAACTTGCTCGGCGCACCGCTCTGGTCAGCAGCGTCGGCGATGATAGCCGCCATGACGGCGCCCACGAAGCCCACGCCCATGACCACGACCACTTCCTTACCCTCGGCTCGTGCCGATGCGGCCAGAGCCTTGACGCGGCCGAGCTCTGCTTCGTACTCGTGGTGATCCGGCAGGGGGAAGGACTCGCCGGATGGGCTTATCGATACTTTAGGCATCGTCACTCCGTGAGCGGATAGGGGTTATTGTTCAGCAACATTCGCCAGAGATCTGTCGAACCCTATCCACGATAGCAGGCGGGAGCAGAGGGCCGACGGGCCTGATGACGCGGCGGCGTCGCCAGCCCTAGCGAGGTCGTCCTGCCGGCATCTTGGCCGCCCTTCCGATCTTGTCCATCATCTCTTCCACAGTGAGCACCTGGGCGACCAGATGGCGCATGGTCGCTAGGGCAGCCACCTGCAGGTCGGCAGCCGGACACCCGCCCATGTCGGCCGTGGCCGTGCCGTCGCTCAAGAAGAACACGCGGAACTC